>DASZON010000426.1:0-21663 GCA_035550755.1 Actinomycetota bacterium
GGAGGAAGGCGATGCCGGCCCGCAGCGGGCTGTAGCCGAGGACGTCCTGGACGAACAGGGTCAGGAAGAAGAACTGGCCGAACATGGCCGCGGACAGGGCCAGCATCATCACGTAGCTGCCGGCCCGGTTGCGGTTGCGGAACAGGTGCAGCGGGGTGATGGGCTGCCGGATCCTGGTCTCGATCGAGAGGAACACGGCCAGCAGCACCGCGGCGGCGGCAAAGGACACGATCGTCCCGGGGTCGCTCCAGCCATCCTGGGCGGCGCGGATGAACCCGTAGACCAGGGCGGTCATTCCCGCCGTCGAGGTGAGGGCGCCGCCGAGGTCGAAGGTCCCCGGCCGGCGCTCGGACTCGGTGATGTACAACGGGGCCAGCGACGCCAGCACGACGCCGATCGGCACGTTCACGAACAGCACCCACCGCCACGACAGCCACGAGGTGAGGATGCCGCCGGCGATCAGGCCGATGGCGCCCCCGGCGACGGCCACCGCCGAGAACACCCCGAAGGCGCGGTTGCGTTCGGTGCCCTCGGCGAAGTTGGTGGTGATCAACGACAGCGCGGTGGGCGCGGCGATGGCGGCCCCGACACCCTGGAGGGCCCGGGCGGCCAGCAGCAGGCCGGACGTGGTCGCCAGGCCGCCGAGGAACGAGGCCAGGGTGAACACCAGGATGCCGGCGATGAAGGTCCGGCGCCGGCCCAGGATGTCGCCGGCCCGGCCGCCGAGCAGCAGGAGGCCGCCGAAGGTGAGGGTGTAGGCGTTCAGCACCCACGACAGGCTGGTGGTGGAGAACCCGAGGGCCTGCTGGATCTGGGGCAGGGCGATGTTCACGATGGTCGCGTCCAGCACCACCATGAGCTGGGAGGCCGCGATGATGGTGAGGGCCAGCGCGGGGTGGTGCCCACGTCGCGGCGCCCCGGGGACTGAGGATCTCGCCGACTCCAGGACGGTCATGGGCGATTGGTCCCTTCGAGTAGTGTACGATTGCGTTCTCAACTCGTGGGACGGTACGCCGGCCAGATTGAGAACGCAAGCGTTCACTAAGTTTTCTTAGGTTGCTCTTCGGGAGGTCGCGCATGGCCGCTCCAGCGGACCCGACGACGGCTCCGCCGTACGCGTTGCCGCGTGGCCGCAGCCGCCGCCGCGGCCAGACCCTGGAGCGGGCCATCTACGACGCCGTCCTCGACCAGCTCCAGACGGTGGGCTACGTCGGCCTGACGATGGAGGGGGTGGCCGCCTGCGCGCAGACCGGCAAGGCGGCGCTGTACCGCCGCTGGCCGCGCAAGGAGGACCTGGTCGTCGACGCCCTGGAGCACGCCCTGCCGTCGCCCACCGAGCTGCCCGACCACGGAGCGGTCCGCGAGGACCTTCTCGACCTGCTCGGTCGCATGGCGGCCATGCTCAACTCCCCAGCCGGCTGCGCTGTGCAGTGCCTGATGTCGGAGACCGAGCGGGACGAGTCGTTCGCCCGCCTGCTGCACGAGCGGGTCAAGGAGCCTCGCAAGCGGATGTTCCTGGACCTGCTGACCCGTGGCGCCGCCCGCGGGCAGGTGCGGCCCTCGGCCGCGACCCAGCTGGTCGCCGAGGTCGGCCCGGCCCTGGTGATGCAGCGCTTCCTCGCCGAGGGCGCCCCGGTACCCGACGACTACGTGGTGTCGGTGGTCGACGACGTCGTCATGCCCCTGCTCCGGCCGGAGCCCGTCGACACCCAGCCGGTCACGCGCCGGCGGCAAGGAGGGTCATGAGATACCGCCGGCTTGGCTCCTCCGACCTCGAGGTCTCGGAGATCTCGCTCGGTTCGTGGCTGACCTTCGCGGGTGGCGTGGCCTTCGAGCAGACCCGGGCGTGCACCGACGCGGCGTTCGAGGCCGGCATCAACTTCTTCGACACCGCCAACGTCTACGGCCGCGGCGTGGCCGAGTCGGCCTGGGGTGAGGTCCTGTCGGTCCGCCCGCGGGACTCCTATGTGCTGGCGACCAAGGTGTGGGGCCAGATGTCGGACGACCCGGCCGACCGCGGCCTGTCGGCGGGGCAGATCGGCAAGCAGATCGACGCCTCACTGGCTCGCCTGCGAACCGACCACGTCGACCTCTACCAGGCGCACCGCTTCGACCCGGACGTCCCCATCGAGGAGACGATCGAGGCGTTCCAGCAGGTCGTCGCCTCGGGCAAGGCGCGGTACCTGGGCTTCAGCGAGTGGACGGCCGAGCAGATCCAGGCGGCGATCGACCTGGCGGGCCCGGAGCTGTTCGTCTCCTCCCAGCCCCAGTACTCGATGCTCTGGCGGGCGCCCGAGGCCGAGCTGTTCGGGCTGTCCACGGCCAACGGCATCTCCCAGATCGTCTGGTCGCCCCTGGCCCAGGGCGTGCTGACCGGCAAGTACCGGCCCGGGCAGGCGCCGCCGCCCGACTCGCGGGCGGCCAGCAGCGACATGAACATGGCGATGGACCGTCTGCTGGTCGACGCGGTCCTGGAGGCCGTGGAGCGCCTGCGGCCGGTCGCCGACCAGGCCGGGCTGACCATGGCCGAGCTGGCGCTGGCGTGGGTGCTGCGCCGGCCCGAGGTCGCGTCGGCGATCGTCGGCGCGTCGCGGCCCGAGCAGGTCCACGCCAACGCCAGGGCCTCGGGCATCGAGCTCACCCCGGACACGCTGGCCGCGATCGAGGAGGCCCTGGGCGACCTGCCGATCAGGGAACCGACCCTCGCCAACTTCGCCCGGCCCGGCGTGACCCGCCGGCAGTGAGGCCCGGCTAGAGGGTGCGGACGGCCTGGCGGGCCGGGACGTCGCCTTCGAACAGCTCGAACTCGACGCCGATCGTGTTCGGTGCCTCCAGGCACTCGAGCAGCACGAGGGCGACGTCGTCGCGGGGGACGTCGGCGCGGCCGCCGAAGGTGCGGCTGACCTGGACGCGACCGCTGCCCGGGGCGTCGGTCAGGTGGCCCGGCTTGACGATCGTCCAGTCGAGGCCGCTCTGCCTGAGGGCGTCGTCGGCGTCGCGTTTGGCCTGCAGGTACGGGCGCATCGCGTCGCCTGCCCCGGCGACGTCGTGGGTGCCGATCGAGGAGACGATCACGAACCGGGCGATGCCGAGGTCGCTGGCCGCCTCCATCGACTTGACGGCCGCGCCGTAGTCGACCGTCCGCTTGCGTTCCGGCCCGCTCCCGGGCCCGGCGCCGGCGGCGAACACGATCGCGTCGGCGGCGCCGGCGTGCGGGCGCAGGTCGTCGCCGCGCTCCAGATCGCACAGCACGGGTTCGGCGCCGGCCGCCTCGAGGTCGCCGGCCTGCTCGGCCCTGCGGATCACGCCGCGGCCGCGATGCCCGTCGCGGGCCAGCAACCGCAGCAGGCGCAGGCCGACCTTGCCGTGGCCGCCGACCACCAGTACCTCCATGACCGGCAGTGTACCGGGGCCGCCGCCGGGCATCCGGCCGCTCCGGCGGGGTGGTCTACTGATGCCATGACGAGCGAGATCCCCGCCCGCTTCAAGCGGTGGTTCTGGCGGCCGCCACGAGCCCACGGCGAGATCATCACCGACCGACTGGTCAGCAACCTCGAGCTGCTCTACGACCTGGTGTACGTGGCCGTCATCGGCCAGGTGTCCCATCAGCTGGCCGAGCATGTCTCGGCCCGCGGGCTGGTGTCCTTCGCCGTGGTCTTCGCCCTGATCTGGATCGCGTGGATCAACGGGTCCCTGTACCTGGAGCTCCACGGACGCCAGGACGGGCGGACCCGCAGCATCGTCTTCGTCCAGATGGGCATCCTGGTCCTGCTGGCGGTGTTCACCGCCGGGGCCGCGGACGGCAGTGGCCGGGGCTTCGCCGTCGTCTACGCGATCTACCAGGTCGTCCAGACCTGGCTGTGGTACAGCGTCTGGCGCCAGGACCGCCAGGACCACGCCGAGTTCCTGGCGCTCGCGGGGGGCTATGTGGCCGGCATGGGCGTGTCGGCGACGGTCATCGGGGCCAGCGCCCTCCTCCCGGCCACGCCACGGCTGGTCGTGTGGGCCGTGCTGGTCGTCGCCTGGATCGTCGGCATCACCCTGGCCGCCCGGACTTCCCGGGCCGGTCTGGGCCTGACCCCCACGGACTCGCTGGTCGAGCGCTTCGGGCTGTTCGTCATCATCGTCCTCGGCGAGGTCGTGCTCGGGGTCGTGGCCGGCCTGTCGGCGGCCGAGCGTGACGCCAGGACGATCCTCACCGGGATGCTGGCGCTGTCGCTGGGCTTCGGTTTCTGGTGGATCTACTTCGATCTCGTCGGAGGCCGGCCGCCCAGAGCCCAACGGCTCGCCCTGGCGTACTGGGTGATGAGCCACCTCCCGATCGCGGGGGCGATCACCGCCGCCGGCGCCGGGATGGTCAGCCTGATCGGGCACGCCCATGACGCCAGCACGCCGGCGGCGACGAGCTGGCTGCTGGCCGGGGCCGTGGCCACGGGCCTGGTGGCGCTGGTCGGCACCGAGCAGGCGCTGGCCGACGCCGAGCGCCTGTCGGTGGTGTTCCGCCCCCTTCGGCTGGCGCTGGCCGGCGGCGCGGCGGCGGCCCTGGTCCTCGGCTGGCTGCGACCGGCGCCCTGGCTGCTGGCGTTGCTGCTGGTGGTGATCCTCTCGGTGGTCTGGTTCTTCGCCGTCAGCCGCTTCCTGCGCGCGGACGCCTGGGGTGAACCGTAGCCGCAGGCTCGGCTCAGGGCCGCTCGGGCGGGGGCGGCGGGATGGACTCGACGCCTGGGGTCCGGTCCGGCCACACCAGCAGGACCGGGCACGGGGCGTGGTCGACGACGAACCGGGTCGCCGGCCCCAGGCTGGCCGGGCCGAGCCGGGAACGGTCACCGTCGCGGGCCGCCACAAGCAGGTCGGCGGCCTGGGCGGCCTCGACGACCAGCCGCTCGACCCGGCCGCGGCGCAGCAGGCGCCGGGCCGGTCGGCCCAGCCGGGCCGCGGCGGCCTCCAGCAGCTCGCCGGCGGCCGCATCGGAGAGGGCGCCGATCCGCCGGGCCGGGTCGCGCCCCGGTCCCGGCCGGCCCCGGCCCAGGAGCCCGGCGAGGGCGCCGCCGGCCACCTCCTCGACCTCACCGGGCGCGGCGTGGAGCAGGGTGATCTCAGCGCCGGCCGGCAGCAGGGGGACGGCGGCGGCCAGGCACCCCTCCCAGGTGCCCTCGACCACCCACACCAGCACACGCATCCCGGAGCTCATGGTAGGACCCGCAGCATGACCCAGAGCGCGGCGGTCGCGGCAACCAGGGCGGCCGGGACGGTGACCGCGCCCAGGGCCAGGAACTCCCCGATCGCTGGCTCGGCGTCGCGTTCCCGCAGGACCCGCCGCCACAGCAGGGTGGCGAGCGAGCCGACGTAGGTGAGGTTCGGCCCGACGTTGACGCCGATGAGGGCGGCCAGCACCGTCGCCGGTCCCGCCACCGTGGCCGCCGGCAGCAGCAGCAGGATCGCGGGAAGGTTGTTGACCAGGTTGGCCAGCAGGGCGGCGACCACGGCGACCCCGAGCAGCGCCCACAGCGAGCCGCCCACCGGGACCAGCCGGGTGACCAGCGAGCCCAGCCCGGCCACCGACACGGCCCGCACCACCACGCCCAGCGCGACCACGAAGAGCAGGAACGGCACCGCCACCGCGCGACCCAGCTCGCGGGCGCGGACCCGCCGGCCGGCCAGCGCGGGGACCGCCAGGGCGGCGGCCCCGAGGGCCGCCACCACCGCCGGGTCGAGGTGGACCGTCGACGCCAGCGCGAACCCGACCAGGGTGCAGCAGATCACCGTGACCGGGTAGCGCGGGGCGCGGCGGCCCGGCCTGGCCGCCGCCTCGCCGCGGCCGACCAGGTCGCTGGTGAAGAAGCGCCGCAGCACCAGCCACTCGACCCCGATGGCGGCCAGCCACGGCAGCGCCATCAGGGCGCCGAAGCGGGCGAACGACAGCCCGCTGGCCCGGAAGGCCAGCAGGTTCGTGAGGTTGGAGACGGGCAGCAGCAGCGAGGCCGAGTTCGCCAGATGGGTGCAGGCGTACATGTGCGGCTTGGCCCGCAACCGCAGCCGGGCCACGGTCGCGAACACCACCGGGGTGAGCAGCACCACGGTGGCGTCCAGGCTGAGCGCCGCCGTCACCGCCGAGCCGACCACGAACACCAGGGCCAGCAGCGCCACCGGCCGCCCCCGCGAGCTGGCCGCCATCCACGCCCCGGCGGCCTCGAACAGGCCCTCGCGGTCACAGAGCTCGGCCAGCACCAGGACCGCGGCGAGGAAGGCGACCGTCGGGCCGAGGCTGCGCACCTCGTCCACCGCGTCCGCCAGCGGCAGGATGCCGAGCGCCACCGTCGCCAGCGCCGCCGGCACCGCCACCAGCGCCTCGGGGAGGCCGCCAGGGCGCATCACCGCGAAGGCCAGGGTGGCGGCCAGCAGCAGCAACGCGGCGGTCTCGGCCAGCGCTCTTGGCACGGGGAGAGCCTACCCTCCCGACGGCGACCCGTAGACTGCCGCCATGCGCGGGTGCTCGAGGTGCGGGCAGGAGAACCCTCCGGGATTCCGGTTCTGCGGGGCGTGCGGGGCGCCGCTGGCGGAGGTGCCGCGCTACCCGGCGGGGGAGGAACGCAAGGTCGTCACGGTGCTGTTCTGCGACCTGGTGGGGTTCACGGCCCGCTCCGACCGCGCCGACCCCGAGGACGTCGGGGCCATGCTGCGTCCCTTCCACGCCCGGCTGCGGGCCGAGATCGAGCGGGTCGGGGGCACCCTGGACAAGCTGATCGGGGATGCGGTCATGGCCGTGTTCGGGGTCCCGGCGGTCCACGAGGACGACCCGGAGCGGGCGGTGCGGTGCGCCCTGCGCATGCTGGACGCCATCGCCGAGCTCAACCAGGCCCATCGCGCCCTCGAGCTGTCGGTGCGGATCGGCGTCAACACCGGCGAGGCACTGGTCGCCCTCGAGCCCGGTGCCGGCAGCGAGGGCGTGGTCGGCGACGTGGTCAACACCGCCGCCCGGCTCCAGGGGGTGGCCCCGGTCAACGGAGCCGTGGTGGGGGAGGCGACCTGGCGGGCCACCCAGGCACGGTTCGACTACGAGCCGCTGACCCCGGTGGTGGTCAAGGGCAAGGCCGAGCCGGTGCCGATCTGGCGGGTGCTCGGGGCCCGCAGCCGCCCGGGCGTGGACGTGGCCGAGCAGCCCCCGACCCCGCTGGTCGGCCGGGGCGAGGAGCTCGCGGCGCTGCAGGGCTGCTACCGGCGGGCGTTCGCCGAGCATGCCGCGCGGCTGGTCACCGTGATCGGCGAGCCCGGGGTGGGCAAGACCCGCCTGGTCCGGGAGCTCGCCGCCTTCGTGGACGCCCAGCCGGAGCTGGTCGCCTGGCGCCGGGGCCACTGCCTGTCCTACGGCGAGGCCGTCGGCTTCTGGGCCCTGGGCGAGATCGTCAAGGCCCAGGCCGGCATCCTGGAGTCCGACGACCCCCTGGAGGGTGCCGCCAAGCTCGACGCGGCGGTCCGCGGCGTCGCCGGCGACCCCTCGGAGCGCGAGTGGCTGAAGGCGCGGCTGGCCCCGCTGGTCGGGCTGGCGACCGCGGGTGAGGCGCCGGTCGACCGGGACCAGTCCTTCACGGCCTGGCGGCGGTTCCTCCACCTGGTCGCCACCCAGAGCCCCCTCGTCCTGGTGGTCGAGGACCTGCACTGGGCCGAGCCGGGCCTGCTCGACTTCCTCGAGCTGCTGGTCGACCAGGCGGGTCCAGCCGACCTGCTGGTGGTGGTCACGGCCAGGCCGGAGCTGCTGGAGCGGCGCCCCGGCTGGGGAGCGGGGCGCGCCAACGCGACGACCGTGTCGCTGGCCCCCCTCGACCGCGAGCAGACGGCGGCGCTGCTCGAGGCGCTGCTCGGCCGGGCGCTGCTGCCCGACGGGGTGCCGTCGCTGCTGCTGGAGCGGGCCGGCGGCAACCCCCTGTACGCCGAGGAGTTCGTGCGCCTCCTCACCGACCGGGGCCTGCTCAACGGGCACGGCAACCTGGCCCAGGCGTCCGACCTGCCGCTGCCGGAGTCGGTGCAGGCGGTGATCGCTGCCCGGCTCGACACGCTCGCCCCCGAGCACAAGGGCCTGCTCCAGGCGGCCGCGGTGTTCGGCAAGGTGTTCTGGTCGGGAGCGCTCGCCGCCATGGAGGGCGCCGCCGAGGCGGAGGTCCGCGGTGGTCTTGCCCAGCTCGAGCGCAGGGAGCTGATCCGCGCCGCCCGCCGGTCGGCGGTGGAGGACGAGGCCGAGTACAGCTTCTGGCACGTGCTCATCAGCGACGTGGCCTACGCCCAGATCCCCAGGACCAGCCGTTCCCGCCGCCACCGGGCGGCCGCCGAGTGGATCCAGGACCTCGCCGGTGACCGCGTCGCCGACCGCGCCGAGCTGATCGCCTTCCACTTCACCCAGGCGCTGGTCCATGCGCGCGCCGCCAAGGAGCCCGGTGTGGCCGAGCTGGAGGTGTCGACCCGGGAGGCGCTGGTCCTGGCCGGTGACTCGATGCTCGGCCTCGACCTGACCCGCGCCGAGGCCCAGTACCGGCAGGCGCTCGCCCTCTGCCCGCCGGACGCCCCCGGGCGTGCCAAGGTGGCGGCACGGGTCGGCCGGGCGGCGTTCCAGGCCGGCCGGGTCGCCGAGGCGGCCTCGATCTACGGGGAGGCGATCGCCGGCTTCGCCGCCGAGGGCGACGTCGTCGGGCAGGGCGAGACGCTGAACCGGCTGTCGTCGGTGCTGTGGAACCAGGGCGAGACCCGCCGCGCCCGCGAGGCCCTCGTCCGCGCCGTCGAGCTGCTGGAGCTGGCCGATCCTGGTCCCGAGCTGTGCTCGGCCTATGCCCAGATGGCCATGGACCGGGTGATGTCCGGCCACCCCCGGGAGGCGCTGGGCTGGGCGGACAAGGCCCTGGCGCTGGCCGAGGAGCTCGGTGGGCTGCCCGAGGAGCGGCTGCGGGCGCTCGACGCGCGTGGGGTCGCGCGCGGCGACCTCGGTGACCTGGGCGGTATGGAGGACCTGCGGGCCGCCCTGGCCGTCGGCCTGGAGATCGGCGCCGGCTATGACACGGCCGTGGTCTACAACAACCTGATCGAACCGCTCTGGCTGAGCGAGGGCCCGGCCGCGGCCCTGGCCACCTGCCAGGAGGCCATCGAGTTCAGCGAGCGGCGAGGGGTGGTCGAGGGCGCCGCCTGGCTGCGGTCGGCGACCCTGGTCCCCCTCCTGGACCTGGGCCGCTGGGACGAGGCGGTGGCCACCGCCGACACCGTCATCGGCTGGGAGCGGGAGCATGGCGGCCAGTACATGTCGGAGATGGCCCACCAGGTCAAGGCGAGGGTCCTGCTGTGGCGCGGGGAGCCGGCGGCCGCCCGCACGTTGACGCGGGAGCTCCTGCCCCGGGCCCGCTCCATCGACGACCTCCAGCTGCTCGTGCCGGCGCTGGCCGTCGCCGCCGCGGTCGAGCAGGCAGCCGGGGCCCACCCGGCCGCGCAGGCGCTGGTCGAGGAGGTGCGGCGGCTGGTCGCCGACCGGGACGGCGGCCGGTGGTACCTGGGCCAGCACGTCGCCGACCTCGTACGCGTCTGCGTGGCCGTCGACCGGCGAGCCGTGGGGGAGGCGCTCGCCGCGGCGGCGGACCACGCGGTGGCTCGCAACCAGCATGGGCTCTTCACCGCACGCGCCACCCTCGCCGAGGCCGACGGCGCCCTGGAGGAGGCGGCGGCCCGCTATGACGAGGCGGCGGCCCGCTGGGGCGGCTACGGTCACCGGCTGGAGCAGGCCAGGGCCCTGCTCGGCTCCGGCCGGTGCCTGCTCGCCCTCGGCCGGCCCGGGGGCCAGGTCCGGCTGCGGGACGCCCGCGGGATCGCGGCGTCGCTGGGCGCCCAGCCGCTGCTGGCCGAGGCCGACGCCCGGTAAGGGTCAGCCGAAGAGGCGCTGGCGGATGTCGCCGCCGGCCGCGGCGATCTCGCCGAGCTCGTACAGGAAGCCAACGGCGGCCAGGTCGGGCCGCCCCAGCTCACCGGAGGCGTGCAGGCCGGGGGCGCGCAGCGCCATCGCGTAGCCGAGCAGGCGCCGCACCAGGTCGTCGGCGGCGTCCTGGAGGGTGGACCCGGTGCCGTGGGTGAGGGTGCCGAGGCACAGGCGGACCCGCCCGGGCAGCTCCTGGACGGTCAGCGGTGGCGTGAAGCTCGACACAACGGACCTGTACCCCGACGGCGCCGGCGATATCACCTCGTTGGGATGATGCCCGCGACAGAGCTCGGCCACGAGACTGCCGGCAGGATGCCAGCCAGCAGGAGGAGCTCCACCATGGCCGAGCGGTTCCGCGGCGTCGTCAACGTCGACATCCGAGATTCGGAGCCGGACTGGTCACCGTTCGAGCCGCCCAAGGCGCCCGAGGGCGCTCCCAACGTGGTCTACATCGTCCTGGACGACGTGGGCTTCTCGGCCATGGGGTGCTACGGCGGGCCGATCGAGACGCCCAACATCGACCGCATCGCCGAGGCCGGGGTGCGCTACACCCAGTGGCACACCACCGCGCTCTGCTCGCCGACACGGTCATGCCTGCTGACGGGGCGCAACCACACCCGCAACTCGATGGCCTGCATCACCGAGGCCGCCATCGGCTTCCCGAACGCCAGCGGCACCGTCCCGCCCGAGAACGGCATGCTGCCCGAGATCCTGGGGGAGCGGGGCTGGAACACCTACATGGTCGGCAAGTGGCACCTGTGCCCGACCGACGAGATGAACCTGGCCGCGACCCGGCGGAACTGGCCCAGCGGCCGCGGCTTCGAGCGCTGGTACGGCTTCCTGGGCGCCGAGACCAACCAGTGGTACCCGGACCTGGTGTACGACAACCACCCGGTGGACCAGCCCAAGTCTCCGGAGGAGGGCTACCACCTCACCGAGGACCTCACCGACAAGGCGCTGGAGTTCATCAAGGACGCCAAGGCGGTGGCGCCCGACAAGCCGTTCTTCCTCTACTACGCGCCCGGTGCCTGCCACGCCCCCCACCATGCCCCCAAGGAGTGGATCGACCGCTACCGGGGCCGGTTCGACCAGGGGTACGAGGCGCTGCGCGAGCAGACGCTGGCCCGGCAGAAGGAGCTGGGGATCGTCCCTCGCGTGACCGAGCTGCCCCCGGTCAACCCCATCGGGACCCCCGAGGACCGCACCGGGCCAGACGGCAAGCCGTTCCCGCCGCTGGACGTCACCCGTCCCTGGGCGTCGTTGTCCGAGAAGGAGCGGCGGCTGTTCTCCCGCATGGCCGAGGTCTACGCCGGGTTCCTGTCGCATGCCGACCACCACATCGGGCGGCTGCTGGACTACCTGGAGGACAGCGGCCAGCTCGACAACACCCTGGTGATGGTGGTCTCGGACAACGGGGCCAGCGGGGAGGGCGGCCCCAACGGGTCGGTCAACGAGATGAAGTTCATGAACGGGATCCCCGACGACCTGGAGCAGAACCTGGCCATGCTGGAGGAGCTGGGCGGCACCAGGACCTACAACCACTACCCGACCGGTTGGGCGATGGCTTTCAACACGCCGTTCAAGATGTGGAAGCGCTACGAGTTCAACGGCGGCACCAGCGACCCCTGCATCATCTCCTGGCCGGCCGGGACCAGGGCCCGAGGCGAGGTTCGCAGCCAGTACCACCACGCCGTCGACCTGGTCCCGACGATCCTCGACGTGCTCGGGGTCGAGCCGCCGGCGACGATCAAGGGCCACGTCCAGAGCCCCTTGGACGGGGTCAGCATGCGCTACAGCTTCGACGACGACGCCGCACCGTCGGCCCGCAAGACCCAGTTCTATTCGATGCTGGGCTCGCGGGCCGTCTGGCACGAGGGTTGGAAGGCGGTCACCACCCACCCGGCGATCAGCGGCTGGAGCAACTTCAACGAGGACACCTGGGAGCTGTACCACACCGACGTCGACCGCGCGGAGCTGCACGACCTGGCGGCCAAGCACCCCGACAAGCTGCGGGAGCTGGTGAACCTGTGGTTCGCCGAGGCCGGGGCCAACCAGGCGTTCCCGCTGGACGACCGGTCGGCCCTGGAGATCCTCATCACCCCCCGGCCACAGCTCAGCGCCCCGCGGAACCGCTATGTCTACCTGCCCGACATCGCCGAGGTCCCCGAGGCCCAGGCGGTCAACACCCGCAACCGCTCCTATGTGGTCGCGGCCCAGGTGGACCTGCCGGGACCCGGCGCCCAAGGGGTGCTGTTCGCCCACGGCTCCCGCTTCGGCGGCCACACGCTGTACGTCAAGGACAACCGGCTGCACTACGCCTACAGCTTCGTCGGCATCGTCGAGCAGCGGGTCGTCGCCACCGAGGACCTGCCCAGCGGCGACGACCTGATCCTGTCGGCCTCCTTCGACAAGGACGGCGAGGACCCGCCCGGGGTGGCCACCGGGATCCTGTCGCTGCACCACGGTGACCACAAGGTCGGCGAGGGCCGCATCAGGACCCAGCCGGGCGGGTTCGCGATCGCCGGGGAGGGGCTGTGCGCCGGGCGCGACGGCGGCGAGCCCGTCACCGACGACTACCCGGGTGCCTCGCCATGGCGGTTCACCGGCGGCACCCTCAAGCGGGTCGTCGTCGACGTCAGCGGCGAGCCCTATGTCGACCTCGAGCGCGAGGCCGAGGCGCTGATCATGCGGGAGTAGCTCAGACCGCCGGGCGGAGGACCTCGAGGAGGCGACGGGCGGCTCGCCCGACCTCGTCGGTCGAGGCCCGGGGGCCGGAGCGGACGATGCCGGGGAGCTGGGCCAGGGCCGCCACCCGGACGCCGTCGGCCGCCCCCTGGGTCACGGACCAGGGGCTGTGCACGCACAGCAGCGGCCGCACCGCCAGCCCGGCCCAGCCCGCCAGGGCCTCGGCCATGGCGTCGGCCTGGCCGCGGAGGCCGCGGACGGTCGCTGGCGGCGGGCCGCTCGGCACCAGCCGCCGGCGCCGCCAGGACCCGACCACCCATACCCCGGTCGCGCCCACCACCACGTGGTCGAGGCTGTCGAGCCATCCCGGCAGGGCGACGTCGTGCAGCACCAGGTAGCCGACCTCGCCGAGCGGTCCCAGCAGATCGGCCGTGCGCCGCTGCATGGCGGCCTGCCGCCGCCAGACCCTGACGCCGGGGGAGGGGCGGAAGCGGAGCCGCCAGCCGGCCCAGGTCGCCAGCAGCAGCGCCGTCAGCCAGCCCAGCCAGGCCCCGACGCTCACGCCGATGGCCAGGCCCCCGACCACGGCCACGGCGGCGACGGCGGTGCTCCACCACCCCCAGCCGAGCCGCCAGCCGGCGCGCTCGTGGTCACGGTGCAGCCGGTAGGCGGCCCCGGCCGAGGCGCCGGCCTGGCTCGACCGCGGGTCCAGGACCGGGAGGGCCGGCAGGGCATCCCCGGACGAGGCCGTCCAGATCTCCTCCGCCAGCTCCCACACCCGCTCGTGGCTCAGGCGCCGGACCAGGAGACCGGCGCAGGTCCCGTCGGGCAGGTCGCACAGGCAGGCGCGTCCGTCGTCGTGGCGCCTACCGGCCATCCCCGCCTCCGTCAGACGCGGTTCCGCATCGCACCGCCGTGGGCGGCGACGGCCCAGATCACGAAGATGTCGAGGGTGATGATCAGCAGCGACCAGAACGGGTAGTAGGGGATGAACAGGAAGTTGGCGGTGGCGCTGAGCGCCGCCAGGATGATGGCCACGGCCCGGGCCCAGGTCCGTCCCGACAGCAGGCCCCAGCCGGCGAAGGCCACGACCAGGCCGAGCACCAGGTGGATCCAGCCCCAGGTGGTGGCGTCGAACTGGAACAGGTAGTTGCGGGTGGCGACGTAGAACTCGTTCTGGAAGATGGCGATCAGGCCCTCAAAGGCCTGGAACACCCCGGTCATGATCATCATGATCGCGGCGAACAGGATGAACCCCACCGCCGTCCCGCTGGCCGCGTGCCGATCCGCCCGGGCCGCGGACGACGAGTACGCCTCCTCGGTCATGTGCCGATCCCTCCTCTGCTGCGCGGCCGGCCGGTCGGCGGGCCGCAATCGGACAACCGAGCGAACCGTCGCACCAGGTCGGCGGCCGGACATCATCCGATAGGGATGAGCTTCAGCTGGTGCGCCGCGCCGCCCAGAGGTCCTCCACCGGCCACCGGCTGGCCCACTCGGCGGTGGCGATGCCGTAGTACTCGTGGGTGGCGGCGCCGGCCGGGGCGTACAGCTCGTGGAGGGCCTGGACGGCGAACCCGTTGGCGGTCAGCGTCCGGACCCACTGGCCATGGCCCGGATGGAACTCGACCCCGCCGCCCGGCCACTCCACCCGATGCAGGCTCCGCTGGGGTCGCAGGAGCCGTTCCTGGGTGAAGCCCTCGTCCTCCGGTACGCAGAGCGTCGCCAGGACGCTGTTGGTCAGGAACACCAGCCGACCACGCGGGCGCAGCAGCCGGGCCGCCTCGGCCACCCAGTGGTCGGGGTCGCACCAGACGCTGGCCCCGTACTCGCTGACCACCAGGTCGAAGCTGCCGCCGGCGAGCGGCACGTTCCCGGCGTCGGCCTCGACCAGCGGGAAGGGCAGCTCGAACCGGCGCTGGCAGCGGGCCGCGGTCGCCAGCTGGGCCGCGTTGAGGTCGACGCCCACCGGCCGGGCACCCAGCCTGGCCAGCTGGGCGGACAGGTAGGCGGTGCCGCAGCCCAGCTCGATCACGTCCAGGTCCGTGACCTCGCCGAGGACGCCCAGGTCGCGCTCGGGGATGCCGAACAGCCCCCAGGTGAGCTCGGTCGCGGCCCAGGAGCGATCGGCGTCGGAGTCGGTGAACTCGGCGTTCACCACCGTCCAGAGGGCGCGGTTGCGGGCGAGGTCCGCCCCGGCGTCAGGCATCGGCTGCTTCCTTTCCATCGGTCGGCGGGCTACGCGCCGAGCAGGCCGATCTCCTGCAGCCGCTGGACCGCCTGGCTGCGGGACGAGGCGCCGAGCTTGCGGTAGATCGAGATCGCCTGGGTCTTGACCGTGTGCTTGGACACGTACAGGCGCTGGCCGATCTCGGCCAGGGTGAGGTGGGTGGCCAGCAGCGGGAGCAGGCGCAGCTCGGCGGTGGTCAGCGACGACGCCCCGGGGCTGCCCTGGCGGGCCAGGTCCAGGCTCGATCGCAGCTCCTCGGCCTCGGCGGGCAGGCTGCCGAGGCCGGGTCGCAGGCGCAGCACGTCCCGGGCCTGGCGCAGGACCGCCCTGGCGCCGGCGGCGTCGTTCATGGCCACGTAGGCCCGCCCCAGCTCCACCAGGGTCTGCACGGCCAGGACCGGGATCGCGTAGGTGAGCAGCGGCCGCAGGCGGGCGGCCCGCGCCAGATGCTCCTTGGCCACCAGGGGAGCACCGCGATGGATGGCGGTGCGCGCCGCCACGGCGTGCGCCAGCGCGCTCATGATGTAGTCCTCCAGGTGCCGGTCGGCCACGATCCCGACCGCCTGGTCGGCCAGGGCCTGCGCCGCGGGCCAGTCGTCGCGCCGCATCGCCAGCAGGCAGCGCTCGGCCAGCGCGGTCGCGGTGGCGGGCATGGCCCCGGCGTCCATGGCGACCTCGACGGCGTCGGTCAGGACCGCGTCGGCCTGTTCGTCCTGGCCGTTCAGGAGCGCGGCCACCCCCTCCAGCACCAGGGCCGTCGCCCGCCACGGGCTGGCCGCGCTCAACCCGGCCAGCGCCACCCGGGCGTCGGCCTGCAGCCGGTCGACACCCTCGCGGCTCAACAACCCGCGCAGCATCGCCAGGTAGCTCGCCATGGTGCTGCCGTCCGGAGGAGCCTGCGCGCTGGCGCCGGCGCCGGGCGCGGTGGCCGAACGCTCGGCGGCGTCGGCCCAGCGCTCGGCGGCCACCGGCCGGCCGACCAGCGCCTGGACCAGGGCACCGAGCACGGCCACCGGCGGGTAGCATTCGATCAGCCCCTGGTCATCGAACCAGGCCAGCCAGCGCTGGGCGGTGTCGGCCCGGCCGGCGGCGTAGGTCGGCTGGGCCAGCGCCCCGACCAGCTCGGCCACCTGGTCGGCGTCCCCGGCCGCCTGGGCATAGTCGATCGCCGCCTCCGGCAGCCGGTTCGCCACGTGCCAGGCCGCCGCCCTGGCCTGGAGCACGCCGACCAGCTCCGGCTCGCGCCGTTTCAGCTCGGTGAGGAGCAGCTCCCGGAAGAGCTGGTGGTAGCGGTACCAGTCGCGCCGGCGGTCCAGGGGGACCAGCAGCAGGTTCGAGTCCTCCAGCTCGGTCAGGATCCGGCCCGAACCCGCCGTGTCGAGGACGGCGTCGCACAGCGGCCCGCACATGCGCTCCAGGATCGAGGTCCGGGTCAGGAACTCCACCAGCGCCGGCGACAGGTGGGCCAGGAGCTCGGCATGCAGGTAGTCGGCCATCAGGCGGTCGTCACCGGTGAAGGCGAAGCCGGCCTGGTGATGGGGGTTGCCGGCCTTGCGGGCCAGGGCGGCCAGGTACAGCCCGACCGGCCAGCCCTCGGTCCGGCCGACCAGCTCGGCGACCTCCGGGCCGGACAGCTCGACCCCGGCCTTCTCCAGCAGCGCCTGGCCTTCGCGCTCGTCCATGGCCAGCTCGGTGGGGCCGACCTCCACCAGCTGGCCCTGGGCCCGCAGCAGCGCCACCGGCAGGGCCGGGACGCGGCGGGCGGCGAGCACGACCTGGGACCCGGCGGGCAGCCCAAGGGCGAGCTCGGCGACCGCGTCCAGGCACGCCGGGTTCTGGAGCGCCTCCACGTGGTCGAGGACCAGGGCGACCGGCTGGGTCATGGTCGTGACCGCGGCCACCAACCTGGGGACCACGGTCGTCACCGAGACCCCCGGCGCGGCAAGGAGGTCGAACAGGCCGGGGTCGACGGGCTCGACCCGGTGCAGGGCGGTGGCGACATAGGTCAGCAGCACCACCGGGTCGTTGTCGCGCCCGTCCACCGAGACCCAGGCAACCCGTGGCCCCTTGCGCCGGCTCCACTGGGCCAACAGGGTCGTCTTGCCGTACCCCGGCGGGGCGACGACGCAGATGAGCGGCACCGACGGCGAGGCGAGCAGCCGGTCCACCAGCGTGCGCCGGTCCACGATGCCGGGGCGGGCCAGCGGGGATCGGAGCTTCGACTCCACCCGACAAGCGTAGACCGGGGGCCTGCACTGCTCAAACGCGGGCGACGACTTCATGCCAAGCGAGGGATGCGTGACGGATGGGATCGGGGGACGGTCGGGCCACGGAAAGGGGGCTCCTCCATGCGTGAGCCGGCGGCGGAGCCGCGCTGGCCGATGGCCACCGCGGTCCTTGCCGCGACCATCCTCTATGTCGGCACGCCCCACCGCGGGGGAATACCCGGGTGGTGGCTGGGGCCGGTGCTCCAGCTGGTGCTGCTCGGGCTGCTGATCGCCAACGACCCGGGGCGGATCGACCGCCGCTCGGCCCGCCTGCAGCGCCTGATGGTCGCCCTGCTGGTCGTCATGACCACCGGCACCGTGCTGGCCGTCATCGTCCTGGCCCACGACATCCTGGCCGGTGTCGCCGGTGTCACCGCGACCGTGCTGCTGGGCCGGGGCGCGGCCATCTGGGTCGAGAACGTGATCGTGTTCAGCCTGTGGTACTGGCAGGTCGACCGTGGCGGACCCGCCGAGCGGGCCGCCGGCTCGCCCATCCCACCAAGCTTCGCGTTCCCGGAGAACGCCACCCCCGAGCTGGCGCCGGCGGGATGGCGGCCGGCCTACCCCGACTACCTGTACCTGGCCTACACCAACGCCACCGCGTTCAGCCCCACCGACACCCTTCCGGTCCGGCGGTGGGCCAAGCTGACCATGATGGTCCAGTCGACCCTGTCGCTGGTGATCGCCATCCTGGTGATCGCCCGGGCCATCAACGTCCTGCCGGGGTAGCTGTCAGGCCGGGATCCCGGGCTGGTGGATGATCAGCGCGGTCGCCAGGAGGAGCAGCACCGTGCCGACGCCGACGAGCGCGTACCGGACGGTGGGCAGCTTGAAGGTGCTGCTGATGCCGACCAGGAACAGCACCGCGGCCAGGAACACGGTGATGCGGACGTACTCGTCGCCGACGACCGCCGCCCGGTTGCCCGCCGCTGACGTCGTCTCGGCCTCGCGGTCCAGCGCGTCGGCCTTGGCCTGGTCGGCCAGCTGGTACTCGGGCATGTAGGTGGGCCCGGGTGCGGCGTTCGGGTTGTCGAGGGGGTCGGTCGCCATCCAGGCGTCGAAGGCGACCTTGAACTCCGGCCGGAAACGGCGCTCGGCGATCGCCTGCTTCTGGGCGTCCCCCAAGGTGAAGGCCGTGAACCAGGCGTTGTAGGTCGAGGAGTCGAAGTTACGGGTCTCAAGGGCGGCGAGTTGGGCCCGGCCTGCCAGGTTCCGGAGGGTCGCGGCGTGGGCGATCTCGATGCGCGACTCGGTGCCCCATTTGGCAGCGGCATAGCCGGACCAGGCGGCCGTGATGGTGACCAGGGAGAGCAGCATCGCCTCGCCGATCTGCAGGACACGGGTATGACGGTCGCCGCCGGGCGGCGGGGACGGTCCCTCAGGCATCGACACGCTCCAGGATCGTCGGGCGAGCGGTCCGCCAGATGGTCCCCGCCAGCGCCCGCGGTCGCATCCCTCCGAACGGATGAACACCCGTCGCCGGCCCGATCTCATCCTCATTGGATGATGTCCGCGGCTCGGCATGCGGTGAGGATTGGCCCGGCGACGAAGGGAGATCACCATGGCCATCGGACCGGTGCAGTTGCTGGTGCTGGGGTTCCAACACCCCAACTTCCACGGGGAGATCATCGAGGAGCTGGAGCGGCTGCGCGAGAGCGACACCATCCGGGTGATCGACGCGCTGGCCGTCCACAAGGACGCCGACGGCGAGATGGAGGTGGCGCACCTCAGCAACCTCACCCTCGACGAGGCGGTCGAGCTGGGCAGCAAGGTCGGCGCACTGATCGGGCTGGGCATCGAGGGCGAGGAGGGCTTCGAGAAGGGTGCCGAGGCCGGCGCCGAAGCCGCCGCCGACGGTGTGGACTTCTTCACCGACGAGCAGGCCTGGGACGTCCTGGAGGACATCCCCAACGACTCGGCGGCCGCGCTCATCCTGATCGAGCACCACTGGGCGGTGCCGCTGCGCGACGCGATCGCCCGGGCGGGCGGGTTCCGCCTCAGTGACGGCTTCATCAGCCCTCTGGACCTGGTGGAGATCGGGCTCATGGAGGCGCAGGAGGCCGAGGAGCTGCACGCCATGGAGACGGCCGCGTCTGCACCCACATCCTGACGACGACGAGCACGACGACTATTTGGAGGTGAGCATGTTCGGAGCCCGCAGGGTCGCCCGGCGCACCAGCCGGCGTACCGCCCGCCGCGTCGACCGCCGCCGCTAGGCCGGCCTGACCGGGAGCCACCAATGGGGTCGAGCACCACGCCGCCGTCCCCGGACCCCGCCGCGCTGCTCCGAAGTCGACGCTATGTCGGGCTCCTGGTGCTCGCGGCCATCCTCGGGGTGCCGGTCTCGGCGGCCGCCTACGGGTTTCTCGCCCTGGTCAGCGGCCTCCAGGAGTGGCTGTACACCGACCTTCCCCAGGCACTGGGCCTCGACAACACCCCGCTGTGGTGGCCGCTGCCGCTGCTTGCCCTGGCCGGGCTGCTGGTCGGGCTGACCATCGGCCGGCTGCCCGGCCGGGGTGGCCATTCCCCGGCCGACGGGTTCAAGGCGGGCGGGGTGCCGTCACCGGTCGACCTGCCCGGCATCGCGATCGCGGCCCTGGTGACCCTCAGCCTGGGCGCGGTCCTGGGGCCCGAAGCCCCGCTGATCGCCCTCGGCGCCGGGCTGGCCGCCTTGGCGGTCCGCCTGGCCAGGCGGGACGTGCCCGAGCAGGCCACGGCGGTCGTGGCCGCGGCGGGCAGCTTCGCCGCCATCAGCACGCTGCTCGGCTCGCCCCTGCTGGGGGCGTTCCTGCTGATGGAGGCGTCGGGGCTCGGGGGGGCGGCGCTGGGGCTGGTGCTGGTCCCGGGGCTGGTGGCCGCCGGGGTCGGGTCGTTGATCTTCGTCGGGCTGGATTCCTGGACCGGGCTCGGCACCTTCTCGCTGGCGGTGCCGGACCTGCCCCCGTTCCCCCATCCCGACCTCGCCCAGTTCGGCTGGGCGCTGGTCATCGGCGTGGCCGCGGCCGTGGTCGGCACGAGCATCCACCGGCTCGCGCTGCTGGTCCGTCCCCATGTGGAGCGGCGGCTGCTGCTCCTCACCCCGCTGGTCGGCGTGGTCGTCGCCCTCCTGGCGATGGCCTTCGCCAAGGCCAGCGGCCATGACGTCTCCGAGGTCCTGTTCTCGGGCCAGGACGCGCTCGGCCCGTTGATCGGCCAGGCGGCCGACTACTCCGCGGGAGCGCTGGTGCTGCTGGTGGCCTGCAAGGGGCTCGCCTACAGCGTCTCGCTGGCCGGGTTCCGGGGCGGTCCGGTGTTCCCGGCGATGTTCCTCGGGGCGGCGGGTGGGATCGCGCTGTCGCATCTTCCAGGGCTGCCGATGGTGGCCGGGGTCGCCATGGGTATCGGCGCGATGTCGGTGACCATGCTGCGGCTGCCGCTGACCTCGGTCCTGCTGGCCACGCTGCTGCTGGCCGAGGACGGGCTCACGGTGATGCCGCTGGTGATCGTGGCCGTGGCGGTGGCCTACGTTGCCTCGGCCAGGCTGACCCCGCTCCCGCCCCCTCAGGACGGGGTTCAGGACGGGGAGCCGGCCGACCGGTCCGGCGACGCCTCGACGTCCACGGCCGAGTCCCGCCAGCCCCTGGGCCGCCAGACGCTCACCAGCTTGCCCACGGCCGTGACCAGGAACAGCTGGCCGAGAAGCGCCTCGAGGACGGCCAGGCTCTGGCCAGGGTTGCCCGCGGGCACGAGGTCGCCATAGCCGGTCGTGGTCAGGGTGACGAAGCTGAAGAACAGGTCCTGGCTCAAGGTGCCGTCTCCGCGGTCGCCGTAGAAGGCGCTGACCTGCACGGCCCCGAGGAACCGGTACAAGAACGCGAACGCCATCCCGATGAACAGGTAGGTGGCCAGGGCCCCGAGCATCGTCTCCTGGTCCACCGCCCGGCGATAGGCGATGTGGCGCACGATCGAGAACGGCGCCAGGAGGTACAGG
Organism: Actinomycetota bacterium; assembly: GCA_035550755.1. Lineage (GTDB taxonomy): Bacteria > Actinomycetota > CALGFH01 > CALGFH01 > CALGFH01 > CALGFH01. The sequence goes on from DASZON010000426.1 coordinate 21,096, forward strand.
ACCACCGCGGCCGCGAACACGAACGCTTCGAGAGTCCGCTCTCTGGGAGCGACCAGGTTGACGACCGCGACAACTCCCGCCAGGACGAACAGCCCGTTGGCCGCGAGGCGGAGCCCCCTGCGGGCGTGGGAGGTGCGGAGCGCCAGCCAGACTGTGGCGATCTGGGCGACGAGCAGGATTGTGGCCCCCAGCTGCCGCGACAGCGTCGTCACCAGGACGTAGGTGGCCACGATCATCAGGAGGACCAACCCGTAGCTGTCGGTCGAGCGGAACGACCGCCCCAGCCGCCGGAAGGCGGGCCCCGCCCGGTCCCGCTCATGACGCCCGGGTGCGCCCTCCGGCATCCGCTCGCCTCCGACGGCGGGCCGCTCAGGCCGGATCTCAGACACCTTCGAGGGAAGGCAGTCGTCCGGATCGGGCCGCGTCCGCGAACGTCTGGTAGTCCTGTTCGTTCTGGTCGGCGTAGCGCTTGGAGAAGTCGGTGATCGACCGGTCGAACTCGTCGCCCTCCCCCAGGTACTCGGCGATCGCGATCGGGTCGCCGGAGCGGGCGTGGGCCCGGGCCAGG
>DASZON010000427.1:0-4294 GCA_035550755.1 Actinomycetota bacterium
GCCGACGTGATCGTGTCGGTCACCGGCGACCGCGACGTGCTCCGCCGCGAGCACTTCGAGGTCATGAAGGACGGGGTCGTGCTGGCCAACTCCGGCCACTTCGACGTCGAGATCGACAAGGCCGCCCTGGCCGACCTGGCCGCCTCGGTGGTCCGGGTGCGCGAGAACGTCGAGGAGTTCACCCTCGAGGACGGCCGCCGCCTCAACCTGGTCGCCGAGGGCCGCCTGGTCAACCTGGGCGCCGCCGAGGGACACCCGGCCGCGGTCATGGACATGTCGTTCGCCGACCAGTCGCTGTCGCTGGAGTGGCTGTCGCGCCAGCAGGACCTGGAGGTCCGGGTCCACGACGTCCCGCCCGAGATCGACACCGAGGTCGCCAGGGTCAAGCTGGCCACCATGGACATCGAGATCGACACCCTCACCGACGCCCAGGAGAGCTACCTCCACTCCTGGACCGAAGGCACCTGATCCCCTCAGCCGGGCGGGACAAACCCGCCCGGCTCGGGGAGGGGAGCCGCCTCCGCCTCCAGCGGGGCCGGCCCGGCCCCTGGTGGGGCCAGCGCGGTAACCGGGGCGGCCGCCGGCCATGGCCCGGGTACGCCGGCCCCCGACCCGGACAGGCCGGAACCCGACCCGCCGGATTGTGGGGCCCCTGCACGGGAGGGTAGCCCGACCGGCGACAACGCGCCGGCGGCTGTCCACAGCCCTCCGGCCTCCAGCCCTCCGGCCTCCAGCCCTCCGGCCCCGCTGCCCGGTCCCGGGCCGGGGCCCTGGCGGGCCGCCAGGCGCTGGCGCTGCTGGTAGGCGGCGGCCACGCAATGGAGGTAGAGCTCGGGCGAGACCCCCGCCGGGGGCGGGGGGCGCAGCCGGGCCGCCAGCGGGTTGGCCAGCTGCAGGGCCAGGGCCGACCGCGGCCCCGGCGGCAGGCTGGCCGCCCGGAGCAGGTAGGTCCGCACGGCCAGGTACTCCTCGGTCCCGAGCCCGCCCACGTCCAGGGTCGAGGTGTAGGACTCCAGCCCCGGCGGCGGCCCGAACACGACCGGCGCCGGGGGGGCCAGGGCGCTGCGCTCGCGCAGCACCAGGGTCCCGGCCACCAGGTCCCCGAGCCGCTGGTTGTCCCGGGTGAACAGGATGAACACGACCGCGAAGAAGCCGCTGAGGACAAACCAGTCGACCAGCCCGAGCAGCGCCCGGATGGCCGCGTGGCGGAACCGGACCGGCGCCCCCTCCTTGGTCACGACCCGCAGCCCGAGGGCGGCCTTGCCCAGGGTCCGCCCCCGCCACAGGGTCTCGAAGGCGATGAAGTAGCCGAGCCACCAGCCAGGGATCAGCACCAGCACGATCGTCACGGCCACCCAGTCGGGCACGGCCACGTCGCTGGCCTCGCCGAGCAGGGCCACCGCGAACGCCCCGGCCAGGATCCCGGCGACGACCACGACCATGTCGATGAGGAAGGCGAGGATCCGCGACCCCAGGTTGGCCGTGCGGAACTCGAGCGCCACCGCCTCCGGGGTGACCATGCGGGCCGGCTCAACCTGCGCCATCGCGAGCCCCATCCCCTCTAGAATCGGCCGGTGGACATCGACCGCTACATCGCGACCAACGGCCCCCACTGGACCCGCCTGGCGGAGCTCACCGCCCGGGCGCAGCGGGGGGTCGGCCGCCTCTCCGCCGCCGAGCTGGACGAGCTCGTCCGACTCTACCAGCGGGTCGCCGGCCACCTGTCCTACGCCCAGACCTATTACCGCGACCCCGCCCTGACGGCCAAGCTGACCGGGCTGGTGGCCCGGGCCGGGTCGGTCGTGTACGGCACCCGGCCCCGGACGCTGCGGGCCTTCGGGCGGTTCTTCACCGTCAGCTTCCCGGCGGCGGTGTGGCACACCCGCTGGTTCGTGGTCGCGGCCACCCTGGCCACCGTGCTGCCGGCGGCCGCCTTCGGGATCTGGCTGGCCAGCTCGCCCACGGCGGTGGAGGCGGCCGCCCCGCCGGCGGTCCGCGAGGCCTACGTCAACCACGACTTCGAGGCCTACTACTCGTCGGCCCCGGCAGCCCAGTTCGCCTCCCAGGTGTTCTCCAACAACGTCCTGGTCGCCTTCCAGGCCTTCGCCCTCGGCATCCTGTTCTGCGTCGGCACCCTGCTCGTCCTGGTGCAGAACGGGGCCAACCTCGGGCTGGCCGCCGGGCTGTTCGCCGCCGTCGGCCAGCAGCCCAGGTTCTGGGGGCTGATCCTGCCCCACGGGCTGCTGGAGCTGACCAGCGTGTTCGTGGCCGGCGGGGCCGGGCTGCGCCTGGGCTGGACCCTGATCGACCCGGGCGACCGGCCGCGGGCCCAGGCCCTGGCCGAGGAGGGCCGGCGGGCCGTGGTGATCGTGCTCGGGCTGGTCGCCGCCTTCCTGGTCGCCGGCACCATCGAGGGCTTCGTCACCGGCCGGCCCTGGCCGACCTGGCTGCGGGTCGGGATCGGGGTGCTCGCCGAGGCCGCCTTCCTCACCTACGTGGTGGTGCTGGGCCGCCGGGCCGCCGCCCGCGGCCTCACCGGCGCCCTCGGCGAGGAGGACGCCGGCGGCTGGCTCACCGAACGTGACCGCCTCGTCACCCCGGCGGCGACCCCGTGAGCGAGTGGGCCACGCCGGGACCGCCCCAGCTGTCCCCGGACGTCCCCCGGCCGGCGACGGTGCTGGTCACCGGGGCCACCGGCGGGCTCGGGCCGGCGGTGGTGGGGGCGTTCCTCGAGGACGGCTGGCGGGTGGTGGCCACCTCCCGCTCCGGCCGGCCACCCCAGGACCTGGTCGGGGCCGCGCGCCTGGAGTCGGTCGCCACCGACCTGTTCGAGCCGGCCGACGTGGCCGAGGCGGTCACGGTGGCTGCCGGCGACCGGGCCGAGGCCCCCCTGCGGGCCCTGGTCAACCTGGTCGGCGGCTACGCCCACGGGGGCCTGGTCCACGAGACGCCCGTCGAGCAGTTCGAGCGCCAGCTGACCCTCAACCTGCGCGCCACCTACCTGGTCACCCAGGCGGTGCTGCCGCAGCTGGTCGACGGCGGCGGCGGGGCGATCGTGTGCGTCGCGGCCCGGGCCGCCCTGTCGCCGTTCCGTGGCGCCGCCGGCTACGCGGCCGCCAAGGCCGCCGTGCTCGCCTTCTCCCAGGCGGTGGCCGTCGAGTACCGGGGGGCAGGGGTCCGCTGTAACGCCGTGCTGCCGAGCGTCGTCGACACCCCGGCCAACCGCGCCGCCGAGCCCGACGCCGACACCTCCCGGTGGGTCCCGCCTGAGCAGGTCGCGGCCGTCATCCGGTTCCTCTGCAGCGACGACTCCGCCCCCACGAGCGGCGCCGCCATCCCCGTCTACGGCCGCGCCTGAGGAAGCCGCCCCATGCCCCCCGAGCCCACCGTCGCCCCGCCGGCCGCCGACCTGGCCCGGCGGGTCCACCAGGCGTCGCATCTGACCGGCAGCTTCGTGCTCCGGTCGGGGGCGACCAGCAGCGAGTACTTCGACAAGTACCGGTTCGAGTCGGACCCGCGGCTGCTGCGGGAGCTGGCCGAGGCGATGGCCGGGCTGCTGCCCGACGGGGCCGGCGGCCTGGCCGGGCTCGAGCTCGGCGGTGTTCCCCTGGCCACCGTCCTGTCCCAGGTCACCGGCCTCCCGGCCGGGTTCGTGCGCAAGCAGGCCAAGCCGTACGGCACCCGCCGCCTGGCCGAGGGCCTCGAGGTCGCCGGGCGCCGCCTGGTCGTGGTCGAGGACGTCGTCACCTCCGGCGGTGCCGTGGTCGACGCCTGCCACGCCCTGCGCGCCGAGGGCGCCGAGCTCGCCGTCGCCCTCTGCGTGATCGACCGCGAAGCCGGCGGCGCGGCCAACCTGGCCGAGGTCGGGATCGAGCTTCGGCCGCTGTTCACCATGACCCAGCTGAAGGCGGCCGCCGCCGGCTGAGCCGCCGCCGGGTCAGAGCCGCCGCCGGGTCAGAGCCGCCCGGTCGCCTTGACCCGCAGGTAGGCGTCGGCCAGGTCGGGGGCGAGGCGGCCGGGCGGGGCGTCCACCACCACCGCCCCCAGACCCCGGAGGCGGGCCACGGTCCGCCGGCGGTCGGCCAGGGCGGCCACGGCCGCCGCCTTGCGGTAGGCGGCGCCGGGCTCGACCGGGGTGGCCGAGGCCCAGCCACGCACCTCGGGGTCGGCCACGCTGGCCACCACGACCAGGTGGTCGCGGGCGATCAGGGGGAGGGCCGGCAGGAGCGTCTCGGCCACGGCCTGCTCGGCCAGCTCGGTGAGGACGACCAGCATGGCCCGGCGCCGGAACCGG
>DASZON010000428.1:0-2904 GCA_035550755.1 Actinomycetota bacterium
GCCCAGGAACACCACCTCGCCGCGGCCGTCGGCCAGGACCTGGGCCTCGACGTGGCGGGGGGCGTCCAGGTAGCGCTCGACGTAGATCTCGTCGCGGCCGAAGGCGGCCTTGGACTCGCGCCGGGCCGACTCCAGCCCGGCGGCCACCTCCTCGGCCGAGCGGACCACCTTCATGCCCCGGCCGCCGCCGCCGAAGGCCGCCTTGAGGGCCAGCGGGTAGCCGTGGCGGTCGCCGAACTCGACGGCCGCCCCGGGGCCCGCCAGGGGCTCGACCGTGCCCGGGACCAGTGGCGCCTTGGCCTGCTCGGCGACCCGGCGGGCCGACACCTTGTCGCCCATGGCCGCGATCGCCGCCGGCGGCGGCCCCACCCAGCGCAGCCCGGCGTCCAGCACCGCCTGGGCGAAGCTGGCGTTCTCGGCCAGGAACCCGTAGCCGGGGTGGACGGCGTCGGCCCGGGAACGGCGGGCCACCTCGACCAGGGCGTCGATGTTCAGGTAGCTCCGGGCCGGGGCCGCCTCGCCGATGTGCCAAGCCTCGTCGGCCACCTCGACGTGAAGGGCGTCGCGGTCGGCGTCGGAGTAGACCGCGACCGCCACCAGCCCGAGCTCACGGCAGGCCCGCAGCACCCGGACGGCGATCTCGCCCCGGTTGGCGACCAGCACCTTCTGCACGCGGGCTGCCTCCTTGCAAAGGGGTCGACGGGGCGTCGCCGACAAGCGTAGCCCAGCCACGACCCGCGCAGGCAACCGGCACCTGTGCGCAGGGTTTGCACAACGCGTTACCGTGCAACCGCAAGCAGCTGGGGGGCGAAGGTTCCAGGAGAGATCCAAGCGAGCACCGAAGCGGAGCCAGCGTGAGCGAATCCCCCCAGACCTGGCCGGCCAGCCTCGAGGAGTTCTGGTCCTGGCACATGGAGGCCGCCTGCCGGGAGGTCGACACCGGCCTGTTCTTCTCGCCCGAGGGCGAGCGGGGGCCGCGCAAGGAGCGCCGCGAGGCCGCGGCCAAGCAGGTCTGCGGCTCGTGCCAGGTGGTGGAGCTGTGCGCCGCCTACGCCCTGGCCACCCGCGAGCCGTACGGCACCTGGGGCGGGCTGTCCGAGCACGACCGCCGCGACCTGATCCGCCAGGTCGACCCCCGCCTCGCCCAGGTCCGCTACCGCACCGCCCTGGCCCGCTGGGAGCGGGCCACGCCCGGACCGTTCGGCGCCTGACCCCTACGGGTCCCGGCCCCAGGCCGAGCGGAGGCTGGCCCCCCAGCGGCCCCCGGACGCATAGGCCCGGACGCCGATCCCGGGACGGGTGTTGGTCACCCAGGGGCCCAGCTCCTGGCTCTTGTCCCAGGCCTCGACCCGGTCGATGGCGGCGGCCAGGACCTCGGCCTCGTCGCCCTCAGGGACCCCCTTGACGAGCTGGAACCGCAGCCCGTCGGGGGTGTGGAGGACGAGGATGTCGCCGGGCCGGGGGCTCACAGGGGGATGTTCCCGTGCTTGCGGGGCGGGCGGACCTCGCGCTTGGTCACGCACATCTCCAGGGCCTGGATGAGCCGGGGCCGGGTCACCTGGGGCTCGATGACCTCGTCGATGTAGCCCCGCTCGGCGGCGATATAGGGGTTGGCGAAGCGCTCGGTGTACTCGGCCACCAGCTCGTCGCGGCGGGCCGCCGGGTCGCCGGCCTTCTCGATCTCCTTGCGGAAGATGATGTTGACCGCCCCCTGGGGGCCCATCACGGCGATCTCGGCCGTCGGCCAGGCGAAGTTGATGTCGGCCCGCAGCGGCTTGGACGCCATCACGTCGTAGGCCCCGCCGTAGGCCTTGCGGGTGATCACGGTCAGCTTGGGCACGGTCGCCTCGGCGTAGGCGTACAGCAGCTTGGCCCCGTGGCGGATGATCCCGCCCCACTCCTGGCTGGTCCCGGGCATGAACCCGGGCACGTCGACGAAGCTGACGATGGGGATGTTGAAGGCGTCGCAGAAGCGCACGAAGCGGGCGCCCTTGACCGAGGCGTTGATGTCCAGCACCCCGGCCAGGTGCAGGGGCTGGTTGCCGACGATCCCGACGGTGCGGCCGTTGAGGCGGGCCAGGCCGATCACCATCGACTCGGCGTGGGCCTGGAGGATCTCCAGGAACTCGCCGTCGTCGACCACCCGGGTGATGACCTCGCGGATGTCGTAGGGCTGGTTGGGATGGTCGGGGACCAGGTCGACCAGGGCCTGCTCCTCGCGGCGGGGGTCGTCGGTGGGCTGGCGGCGGGGCGGGTCCTCCATGTTGTTGAGGGGCAGGAACCCGACGAGCTCGCGGGCCAGGTCGAAGCACTCGTCCTCGTCCTCGGCGGCGAAGTGGGCCGTGCCCGACTTGGTGGCGTGGGTCATGGCCCCGCCCAGCTCCTCGAAGGTCACGTCCTCGCCGGTGACCGTCTTCACCACGTCGGGGCCGGTGATGAACATGTAGGAGGTCTCCTTGACCATCAGCACGAAGTCGGTGATGGCCGGGGAGTAGACGGCGCCGCCGGCCGAGGGGCCCATGATCAGCGACAGCTGGGGGACCACCCCGGACGCCTGGACGTTGCGCCAGAAGATCTCGGCGTAGCCGGACAGGGCGACCACGCCCTCCTGGATGCGGGCCCCGCCGGAGTCGTTGATGCCGATGCAGGGCACCCCCATCTTCAGCGACAGGTCCATGACCTTGCAGATCTTCTCGGCCATGACCTCGCCAAGGGAGCCGCCGAAGACGGTGAAGTCCTGGGAGAACAGGCAGACCCGCCGTCCCCCGATGGTGCCGTAGCCGGTGACCACGCCGTCGCCGGGGATGCGCCGCTGGTCCATGCCGAACGCGGTGGCCCGGTGGACGGCCAGCATGTCGGTCTCGACGAAGCTGCCGGGGTCGAGCAGGCCGTCGATCCGCTCCC
>DASZON010000429.1:0-7374 GCA_035550755.1 Actinomycetota bacterium
GCCAACAAGACCATCGCCCTCAAGATCCTGGCCGCCCGGCTGGCCGAGCGGGCCCGCAAGGAGCGCGAGGCCCAGCTGGCCGCCCTGCGCGGCGACCGGGGCGAGATCGCCTTCGGCAGCCAGATCCGCAGCTACGTCCTCCACCCCTACCAGATGGTCAAGGACCACCGGACCGGGGTGGAGACCGGGAACATCCAGGCGGTCCTGGACGGCGACCTCGACCAGTTCATCGCCGCCGAGCTCCGCCGCCGCGCCACCACCGGGGCGTGACCGCCCAGCGCCGGCCGGCGGCCGTCCTCGGGCTGCTGATCGGCGCGTACGTGGCCGTCTTCGGCTGGCTGACCTGGCACCAGCACGCCAACTTCGGGACCTTCGGCTACGACATGGGCCTGTACGACCAGGGCATCTGGCTGCTGTCCCAGTTCAAGGACCCGTTCATGACCATCCGCGGGCTCGACTTCTTCGAGCACCACGTGAACCTGATCGCCGTGCTGTTCGTGCCCGCCTACCGGCTCGGGGCCGGCCCCCAGTTCCTCTACCTGGTCGAGACCGTCTGGATGGCCCTCGGCGCGGTGCCGCTGTACCTGCTGGCCCGCGACCGGCTGGAGAGCCGCTGGCTGGCCGTGGCCGTGGCCGGCTGCTTCCTGCTCTACCCGTCGCTGGAGTGGATCAACTGGTGGCACTTCCACCCCGACGCCCTGATCATCACCCCGCTGCTGTTCGCCTGGTGGCTGGCCACCCGCGGGCGCTGGGGCTGGTACGCGGTCGCGGTCGGGGTGGCCCTGGCCTGCAAGGAGGACGCCGCCCTGGCCGTGCTGATGCTCGGGCTGGTCCTGGCCGTGCTCGGCGAGCGCCGGGCCGGGCTGCTCACCGCCCTCGCCGGGGCGGGCTGGTTCCTGCTCGCCACCAAGGTGGTCATCCCGGCCGCCGGCGGCGGCGAGGGGCCCTTCTACCAGGAGCTGTTCCCCGGCTTCGGCGACTCGCTGGGCGAGATCGTCCGGAACATGGTCGTCCACCCGAGCCGGCTGCTGGGCCTGGCCACCCAGCAGGACCGGCTCACCTACTACTGGCAGGTCCTGGCCCCGGTGGCCTTCTTCCCCCTGGCCGCCCCCCTGGTCCTGCTCATCTCGGCCCCCCAGGCGGTCGTCAACGTGACCTCGGGCCACGCCCTGACCCACGACTTCAAGTTCCACTACACCTCCATCGTCCTGGCCGGGGTGTTCCTGGCCACGGTGGAGGGGATGGCCTGGATGGGGCGGGGGCGGGTGACCACCCGCCTGGTCCTGGTCGGGGTGCTGGTGGCGACCTCGCTGATCGCCAACGTGGCCTGGTCGCCGTCGCCGCTGGGCCGCCAGTTCAACGACGGCATCTGGGCCAGGGCCGAGCCCCGCCACGCGATCGTGCGGGCCGCCCTGCGCCAGGTCCCGCCCGACGCCGGGGTGTCGGCCTCCTACAACCTGATCCCGCACCTGACCCACCGGGTCTACGCCTATGAGTTCCCCAATCCCTGGCGGGTCACCAACTGGGGCGCCCACGGCGAGAACCCGCCCGATCCGGACACGGTCGAGTACCTGGTGGTGGACGAGCGGCTGCTCGGCGACCAGCGGGCCCTGTACGAGCGCTTGCTGAGCCCCCAAGGGGGGTACACGAAGGTGTTCGCATCCGATGGAATCGTGGTAGCAAAGCGGATGCGCTAGGCTGGAACACCCGTGCCCGCATCGGAGACTGGAGTGCGTTCCTGAACCTCATCGCAGGCCTCTACCAGCGCTGGCGCCACCTGGTCCATGAGATGGCCAAGTTCGGCATCGTCGGCGCCGTCAACACCGTCCTCGACTTCGGCCTGGCCAACCTGCTCTACCTGGGCGCCGGGTGGTCGGCCATGGGCGCCAAGACGACCTCGGTGGCGGTCGCCGCCACCTCGTCGTTCTTCATGAACCGGCAGTGGACCTTCCGGCACCGGGCGCGCACCGGGCTGCGCCGCGAGTACACCCTGTTCTTCCTGCTCAACGGGGTCGGGCTGCTGATCGCCAACGCCTGCATCCTGGTCGTGGAGCAGGGCATGGGCAAGACCGGCCCGCTCTGGTTCAACATCGCCCAGGTGGCTGGCCTGGCCCTCGGCATGGTGTTCCGGTTCACCACCTACAAGCGGTGGGTGTTCGTGTCGCCCGAGCGGGCCGCGGCCCGGTCCCTGGCCGAGGGGTCGGTGGCCGAGGTCGACGAGGACGACGCCGACGCCCCGCCCCAGACGCCTCCGGCACCTCCGGCGCCTCAGTCGGCCAGGTCGCGGACGCGGTTCTCGCGCGTCTCGTCGTAGACGCCGGCGGCCGCCGCCCGCCGCACCTTCCAGACGTCGGCCAGCATCCGTACGGCGTCCCCGCCGAGGCGGACCTTGCTGCCCTGGCGGTCCTCGGCCACCACCGGCACCTCGACGACCTCGATGCCGAGCCGGGAGGCGACCAGCAGGGCCTCGGCGTCGAAGGCGAACCCGTCCACCTGGGCCCGGCCGAACAGCGCCTCGGCGGCGTCGCGGCGGAAGCCCTTGAGCCCGCACTGGGTGTCGGCGTAGGGCAGGCCGAGCAGCAGCCGCATCGCCCGGTTGAAGACCGGGCTGGCCAGCCGGCGCAGCCGGGGTGAGCCGCCGGCGGCCTGGGGGTCGAGGCGGGCGCCGATCGCCACCGGGGCGGTCTCCAGGGCCGCCAGCACCCGCTCCAGCTGCTCGGGGCCGTAGGAGCCGTCGGCGTCGGTGAACACCACCAGCTCGCCCTGGGCGGCCTGGACCCCGGTCCGGACGGCGTAGCCCTTGCCGTGGTTGCGGGTCGTCCGCACGACCAGGACCCGGGGGTCGGCGGCGGCGATCTGGTCGGCGATCACCGTGGTCCCGTCGCTGGAGCCGTCGTCGACCACGATCAGCTCGACCTCGGAGCGGCTCGGCGGGAAGTGGGCCAGGTAGGCGGCCAGGGTGCCGGGCAGCCGGTCGGCCTCGTTGAGGCATGGCAGCACGATCGACAGGGTCGGCAGCCCCCGCAGCCGGGAGGTCACGGGGCGGCCTCCGCGCGCTCCAGCACCACCACCCCCTGGCTGTCCATGGCCGTCCGCCAGGCCGGGTCGTTCTGGAGCCGGTCCAGGAGCTGGCGGTCCTGCTCGCCCAGCAGGTCCCGCTGGACGACCACGAACTGGAGCCGCTCCAGCGCCGACTGCGAATGCTCGTCGCCGGCCAGGCCCCAGTTGACGGCCCGGAACGGGTTCGGGAACTCGTACACCTCGACCCGGTGGCCGAGGTGGGGGACCAGGTTGTACTGGGCGCTGACCGGGGCGTTGTCGGGCACCAGGGCCAGGGCCTGGCGGCGGGCCTGGTCGACCGGGCCGGCGGGGACGGCCACCGGGTCGCGGGCCCACGGCGCCGGCCCGTAGCGCCAGCTGGTGAAGCCGGCCAGCACCACCAGCAGCACCAGCAGGGGGGCGAGCAGCGACCGCCGGTTCCGCTTGACGACGGCCAGGCCGGCCACCGCCCCGGCGGCCAGCAGGGGCGCGGCCGTGGCCAGGTAGTGGTAGCGGACCTGCTGATGCTCGGGCTGGACCGCGGCCAGGTTGAGCAGCAGCGGCGGGGCCACCGGGAGCAGCCACCGCGGGGACAGCAGGGGCAGCCCGGCCAGGGGCAGGAACACCAGCAGCAGGTAGAACAGCCCGTCGTTGGCCAGCCCGGTCTGGAGGGCGTGCCCGCCCATGGCTGGCAGGGATCCCAGCAGCGCCCCCGGCCCGGTCCCGGCGATCCCGTAGTCGGTCTCGAACAGCCGCGTGGCCCGGCCGGCGTGCATCGGCATGAGCACGTAGGTGGCGAGCAGGAACCATGCCAGCCCGGCCCCGGCCGTCCGCCACCCGACCGCCCTGCGGCCCCCGGCCACCAGCAGCAGCCCGAACCCGGCCACGATCAGCCCGACCTCCTCGCCGCACAGCGCGGCCAGGGCCAGCCAGACCGCCATGGCCCGGTGCTGCCCGCGGTCGGCCGCCAGCGCGGCCAGGGCGAGCAGGCCGGCGGCGATCGCCTCGGGATGGAACTGCCAGCTGATCGCCCACTGCACCCCGGGGTAGGCGAGGTAGGCCACCGCCACCGCCAGCCCGGCCGCCGGATGCCCCAGGTGCCGTGCCCCCAGCCGGTACACGACCACCGCCGGCAGGGCCAGGAACACCACCTGGAGCAGCAGCAGCAGCCGCGGGTCGGCCCACACCCGGTACAGGGGGGCGATCAGCGCCATGACGTAGGCCGCGTGCTGGCCGAACAGGTCCAGCCCGCGGATGGTCACGAACGGCGCCCGGCCCCGCGAGAGCAGCCAGGTCGCCTGGTCGTAGATCCCGAGGTCGAACCCGTAGGTCGCGAAGTGCCGGTGCGCGGTCCAGGTCGCGGCCACGAAGGTCACCACGAACACGCCCAGGGTGACCCCGAGGACGAGGTTGCACAGCGTCGGCCCCGACACCCGGGTCGCGGCGACCACCCGCCGCCCAAGGTCGAGAAGACCCCGTTCGATGCGAGCGCCGAACGGAGCGGAAGCGGCGAGTTCCGGCGGCTGTCGGGGTTCCCGTACCGCCGGGCGCGCCTCACCCGCACCCGCCGCAATTGGGGCCCCTTCCGGGAGGGTAACCGAGCCGCGCGAAATGGGTCGGCGGTCGTCCACAGCCCCCCGGGCGCCGGACCCCCGGGCGCCGGACCCCCGGGCGCCGGACCCCCGGGCGCCGGACCCCCGGGCGCCGGACCCCCGGGCGCCGGACCCCGGGGTGGGGGTCACCAGGGGGACCTCGAAGCGACCGAGGCGGCGGGGCAGGGGGCGGGCACCCGATGGGGCCAGCAGCTCGACCTCGGCGCTGGTGTTGAAGGACTCGGGGTTCAGGGGCCGGGGGAGCCCGAACGCCTCGGCGTGGCGCTCGGGGAAGTCGGCGGTGTCGTCGAGGTCGAAGAGGTGGAGGTTGGGCAGGACGTCGGCCGCGTCCTCGAGGGCGGCGAGGTCGTCCTCGGTGGCCGGGTGGTCGAGGGCCAGGGTCAGCCGGCAGCGGCCACGGCGGTCGAACGACACCGTGGCCGCCCGCTCCTCGTCCAGCGGCAGGTCGGCCGCGGGCAGCCACTCGCCCCGCCAGCGGGGCGCCCGCGCGGGTGGGTCCGGGGGACGCAGGGAGCCGATGGTGGCGCCCCCCCTGTGGACGGAGTGCGGCATTACCACGCCGTTCCTGGTTTCATGGCTCGCGGCGACCACGACCCGAGGAGGCAGCGCTGGCGACGATCGCGGCCTTCGCCCGCGAGGGGCTGACCGCAGCCCGCACCCGAACCGTGTGGGTGCAGCGCGGGCTCACCGTGCTGACCTTTGGCGCCATCTACCTCGTCCTTCTCAAGACCCTGCAGTGGAACCTTATCCTGCGCGCGACCACAGCGGCGGGCGGCGACATGGGGTCGCACCACTACGTGGCCACCTTCCTGCGTGAGGACCTGCTGCCCAGGGGCCGGGTGACCGGCTGGGCCCCCGGCTGGTTCGCCGGCATCCCCATGCTGACCTTCTACTTCCCGCTCCCGTACGTGCTCATCGCCCTGCTCACCTTCCCCCTGGGCGACCAGGTGGCGTTCAAGCTGGTCACCGTCCTCGGCCTCCTGGCCCTGCCGGTGACCTGCTGGGCGTCGTTCCGGATCATGCGCCTGCGCGAGCCGGCCCCGCTGCTGGCCGCCTGCGGGGCCTGCGTGTTCCTGCTCATGAGCCAGGCCACCCCCACCGAGCCGTTCACCATCTGGGGCGGCAACATCGCCAGCACCATGGCCGGGGAGTTCCCCTTCTCCATCTCCTTCGCCCTGCTGCCCCTGGCCCTGGCCGTCCTCTGGCGGGTCTGCGAGGACGGCAGGGGCTGGCGGGCCGCCGCCCTGCTGGTCGCGGCCCTGGTCCTCAGCCACATCCTCACCACCATCGTGCTCGTGCTCGGGGTGATCGTGCTGGTCCTGCGGCGGCCCCTGGCCACCGCCCTGACCTCGTTCCGGCGCCTGGCCCTGGTCATGGGGGTGGCGTTCTGCCTGAGTGCCTTCTGGGCGCTGCCGTTCCTGCTCCGGGTCCAGTACACGGCCCACTTCCGCTGGGCCCAGAAGTCCCAGTACAGCCTGCTGCTCCCCAACGAGATCCGCCCCTACCTGCTGTTCACCGTGGTCGGGCTGGTGGTGGCCATCGCCCGGGGGGAGCGGCGGGTGCTGCTGTACGCCTGGCCGGCCGCGGCGGCCGCGTTCGTGTTCGTCGCCCTGATCCGGATCGCGCCCCAGGCGGCCCTCTGGAACGCCCGCATGCTGCCCTTCCTGTACCTGTTCTCGTTGCTGGTGGCCGCCTACGGCGCCTCGGTGGTGGCCGGGCGGCTGGCCGAGCTGCTGCAGCGGCGCACCGGCGTCTCGCTGCGCTACGCCTGGCTGGCCGTGGTCGCGGTCATGGTGGTGGCGCCGGTCGCCGGGGCCTGGCGGCACCGCGGCTTCGTCCCCCTCTGGGCCAGGTACAACTACAGCGGGTTCGAGGCCAAGTCCGGCTGGCCCGAGGCCAAGGCCCTGTTCGACACCCTGGCGGCGTTGCCCCCCGGCCGGGTCATGTGGGAGTACAACCCCGACTACGAGCGGTTCGGCACCACCAGGACGCTGGAGAACATCCCGGTGTTCGGCGGCCAGCCGACCATGGAGGGGCTGCTGATCGAGTCGTCGCTCAACGCCCCCTTCCACTTCATCAACCAGGCCGAGACCTCCGAGAACGAGACCCAGGCGGTGCCGGGGATCGCCTACCCCGACTTCGACTTCCCGACCGGCCTGGCCCACCTGCGGCTGTTCGGTGTCCGCTACTACGTCTCCTACGACGCCTGCAAGGAGAAGCCGGACGCGACCGAATGGAGGCCCTGCGAGGACCTCGGCATGAAGGACCAGGAGGACCAGGCCGCGAAGGCGGCCGGCCTGCGGGAGGTGACGCGCAGCGGCCGCTTCACCATCTACCGGGTCGGCTCCGGCGACCTGGTCGAGGTGCCGGAGTTCAAGCCGGTCCTGGTCGACCACCACGACTGGCGGGCCAACGCGCTGGCCTGGTACGCCAACCCCGACTGGCTCAAGGTCCCGCTGGTGTTCGGCTCCACCGGGGACAAGGCGGCCCGGGCCGCCTTCGCCCCCTCGGGCCCGCTGCCCCTGAAAAGCCTGCCCAGGGAGCCGCTGGCCCGGCCGGGCGAGCTGCCGGCCACCATGAGCCGCACCGGCGACCAGCTCAGCTTCACCACCGACCGGGTCGGCGAGCCCCACATCGTCAAGGTGTCCTGGTTCCCGAACTGGCAGGTCGAGGGAGCGGAGGGCCCCTGGATGCTGTCGCCCGGGCTGATGGTGGTCGTCCC
>DASZON010000430.1:0-1609 GCA_035550755.1 Actinomycetota bacterium
CTCGAAGGCGAGCAGGGCGGCCGGGAAGGCCCACCACATGACGGCGTTGAAGTGGCTGGTGAGCTGGAACATCCGGTGGGGGGTGAAGGTGTAGGCCATGGCCCCGGCCGCGGCCAGCAGCGGCCAGCGGGTGTGGCGGCGCAGCCAGGCGAAGGCGGCCACCGCCGTGGCCACCGTGGCCAGCGCCAGGCTGAGGTTGTAGGCCGGGACCAGCCCGACCAGCGGCCAGGCGGCGGCCAGCAGGGCCGTCCAGGGCAGGTCAAGGGAGGTGGTCCGCAGCGGCGCCGGCCCGGCCGCCCCCTCGCGCAGGTCCAGGTAGGGGCTGCGCAGGGCGCGGGCGTTGTCGACGACCACCGACTGGATGAAGACGTTCTGGAGGTGGTCGCCGCCGTGCATGCCGCCGGGGCGGTTGACGAAGTTGGGCTCGGCGGCCACGCGCTGGTTGCCGGCCATGGTCCAGAAGTGGTCGGGGTGCAGGGCCAGCGGCCAGGTCAGGACGACGAAGGCGGCCAGGGAGGCCAGGGCGACGGCGATGTAGGGGGTGGCCCGGCCACGGGATCCGCCGGGGTCGGGCGCGTCCGGTCGCGACCGCGAGCCGGAGGGCGGTGCCTCGGTGGCGCTCAAGGATCGCGGTCGTGGTCCCGGGCCAGCCGCCGCTCCAGCCGCTCGACCCGCTCGGAGACGTTGACCACCAGCTCGCCCAGGAAGCCGACGAGCACGATCAGCAGGCCGGAGAGGATGGCGATGCCGGCCGCCAGCATGAGGGGGCGGCGTTGGGTCTGGGTGGCCAGGAACAGCCAGCCCAGGTAGGCCCAGACGAGCAGGCCGGCGCCGATCAGGGCCGAGCCGAGGCCGCCGAAGAAGATGATCGGCTTGCGCTGGAACGTCAACAGGAACTTGAGGGTCACGACGTCGATGGCCGACACCGGCAGGCGGCCGAGGCCGAACTTGGACCGGCCGGCCTCGCGGGCCCGGTAGGGGACCTTGACCTCGCCGATCCGGTACCCCTCGGCGTGGGCCATGACCAGGATGTAGCGGTGCCATTGGGAGCGCAGGAGCAGGCCGTCGGTGACCTCCCGGCGGAACGCCTTGATCCAGTTGAGGTCGTGGACCTCGAGGCCGAACAGCAGCCGGCAGGCGACGTTGGCGATCCGGCTGGCCACCCGCTTGCCGTCGCGGCGGCCCTGGCGCCAGCCGGCGACCACGTCGTAGCCCTGGTCCAGCTTGCCGAGCAGCAGGGGCACGTCGACCTCGGGGTCGGACTCGAGGTCGGCGGGGAGGAAGACGATGATCTCGCCCCGGGCCTCCCGGAAGCCGCGGTTGAGGGCCTCGGTCAGGCCGAGGCGGCGGCGCTGGCGGACCAGGCGGACGCGGGGCTCGACGGCCGCCTCGGCTTCGACGGCGGCGGCGGTGCCGTCGCTGGAGCCGTCGTCGACGTAGACCAGCTCCCAGGGTCGGCCCAGCCCGGCGAAGGTCTTGGCCGTCTTCTCGACGAACGCCGGGACCGTGGCCTCCTCGTTGTTGGCCGGCACGACCACCGAGACCAGCGGCTCGCTGGACCCGGTCACCGGTCCCTGTCCCATGTGCGCATGCTCGCATCATGCCAAGC
>DASZON010000431.1:0-7399 GCA_035550755.1 Actinomycetota bacterium
CCGGCCACGGCCGCCCGTCCCCGAGCCGCGGGGCTCGGCGCTCCGGGTGGTCCTCGTCTCCCGCGACAACATGCTCGCCGGCGCCCTCCGCTCCCTGATCGAGGCCCCCGGCGGGGTCCGCATGCTGGACTGGCACAGCGACGAGCTCGACAGCGCCATCCGCCGCGCCGACGTGGTCGTGGTCGACATGCCCCAGAGCCTCCACGAGGGCACGTTCGCCGTCATCGACGGCCGCTTCCTGGGCCGTACCGTCGTCCTCCTGCAGGAGGGCGAGCGCGCCGAGGCCCTCCCTCCAGGGCCGCCGCGGGCCGTCCTCTTCCGGCCGCTGCAGATCGCCGAGCTTTGGGCGGCGGTCACGGGGGCTGCGCCAGACGAGGCGCCCGGGCTCAGGGTCGGGGTCACCGGCGCCGAGCTCGCCGGGCCCGAGGAGGAGCCCGGCGCCGGCGCCGGGCTGGCGGCCGACGACGCGGTCGCGGCGGAGGACCGTCCCGGCGGCGAGGACGACCACCCCGGACCCGCCTCCGAGCGCGCGAGGACCGCCGATGCCGGCCCGGCGGACGCCGAGGAGGCCCCGGAGGCGGGTGCCGGCGACCAGGCGGCGGCCGTGCAGGGCCCCGGGCTGCCGGTGTCCGAGTCGGGGCTCCTGATCGGGCTGAGCGGACGTGAGCTGGAGCCGGTCGTCGGGCCCGGCCAGGTCGCGCCGGGGATGGACGAGGAAACCTTCGAGCGGCTGCGCCGCTGGGGGAACCGTGGCCGCCAGCCGGCGCCGGGCACGTCCGGGAAGGTCACACCACGCCGCGCCGCCGGCACCAGGGCGGGTCGGGCCAAGCCGGCCAGCGCCGAGGCCCGCCGCGAGCAGTCCCGCCGCCAGCGCGTCGCCAGGGCCGAGGCGAAGGCCGCCACCCGCGAGGAGGTCGCCCGCCAGCGCGCCGCCCGCGCCGACGCCCGGACCGCCGCCCGCGAGCAGGCCCGCCAGACCAGGCAGGCGGAACGCCAGGCCGCCGAGGAGGCCACCCGCCAGACCAGGGAAGCCCGGACCGCGGAGAAGGCCGCCGCCCAGCAGCGCGCCCGCCTCTCCAAGGCCGCCGAGGCGGAGGCCCGCAAGGCCGCCGACGAGCAGTCCCGCCAGGCCAAGGCGGCCGAAGCCGAGGCCCGCAAGGCCGCCCAGGAGGAAGCCCGGCAGGTGAAGGCGGCCGAAGCCGAGGCCCGCAAGGCCGCCCAGGACGAGGCGCGCAGGGTCAAGGCGGCCGAGGCCGCAGCCCTGAGCGCCGCCGAGGAGCAGGCCCGCCAGGTCAAGGCGGCCGAGGCCGCGGAGCAGGCCGCCGCTCGTGAAGAGGTTCGGAAGGCCGAGGCGGCGGCGCAGGCGGTGGAGCGGGCGGCGGCCCGCGAAGCCGCGCGGACGGAGAAGGCGGCTCGGGTCGAGGCTCGGAACGCGGCCCGGGCGGAGGCAACACGGGAACGGGCGGCCAAGGCGGAGGTCCGGAAGGCCGCCCAGGCGGAGGCGCGACAGGTCAAGGCCGCGCAGGCCGAGGCGCGAAGGGTGGCCAGGGCGGAGGCGCGCCAGGAGCGCAGCGCGCAGGCGGCGACACGGCGTGCGGCCAGCCTCGAGGCGCGGCAGGCGAACGCCGTGGAGGCCAAGGCGCGGCGGGCGGAGCAGGCGGAGGCTCGTCAGGCGAAGGCCGTCGAGACCAGGGCGCGGCGGGCGGAGCGGGCCGAGGCGCGGCGGGTCGCCCGGGAGGAGGCGCGTCGGGCGTGGGCGGCGCGGTTCGCGGCCTGGAAGGTGGCCCGGGCCGAGGCGAGCCAGGCCAGAGCGACCCGGCGGGCCGAGGCGCGGCAGGACCGCCAGGCCAGGGCGGAGGTGAACCGCGCCGCCCGCGCGCGGGCGCGCCAGGAGCGGGCGGTCGCCACCCAGGCCCGCCGGGAGCAGTCCCGCCAGGCCCGGGCGGCGCAGGCCCAGGCCCGGCAGGCGGCCCGGGAGCAGGCCAGCCAGGCCAAGGCGGCCAGGGCGGAGGAGCAGCGAACCGCCCGCGAGGCGGCGGCTCAGGTGAAGGCGGCCGAGACCGAGGCCAAGCGTGAGCAGGCCCGCAAGGCCCAGGCAGCCCAGGCGGCCCAGCGGGCCGCCCAGCAGGAGGCGGCGAGCCAGGCCAAGGCCGCGCAGGCGGCCGAGCGGGCCGCCGCCCAGGAAGCGGCCCGGAACGCCAAGGCGGCGAAGGCGGTGGAGCGGGCGGCCGCCCAGGAGCAGGCTCGACAGGCCAAGGCTGCCCGGGACGAGCAACTGAAGGCGAAACGAGTGGAGGCGCGTCGGGTCAAGGCCGTGGCGAAGCAGGCGGCTCGGGCGGAGGTGGGTGGGGCCCGGGGGGTTGGGCTGGGGAGCTGGGTCGAGCGGGTCGTCCAGCCGGTGCTGGTCGTGGTGGTGCTGGCGGTGGTGGCGGTGGCCGCCGCGGGGTGGCGGATGGATGGGGGGCCCGACACCCGGGCTGGTGAGGTGGCGGTGGTGCGGGCTGCCGGGGGGGCCGGCGGCGGGCTGGTGGCCCAGGACCCGCGGGTGGGGCCGATCTCGCCGTTGCATGCGCTGGCGGTGGGGACCTGGCCGCGCATGACCGGGACCAAGGCCTCGCTGGAGGGGATGGTCCGGGAGGCGAGAGTGCCGGGGCGGTTCCTGCTCGCCGTGGTGGTGGCGCTGACGGTGATGCTCTTCCTGCGTCTCATACGGGTCGGACCCGGTACCGGTGCGGCGGCCGGGCCGGGTCCGGCCCCGCCGCAGCGGTGGGAGGGAGCCAGCCGGGTCGGCGGAGCGGCCCTGGCCGGGGTGCTGGTGGCGCTCGACCCGCTGCTGGTGCAGAACGCCCGGGAGGCGACCGGGACGATCCTGGCCCTCGTGCTGGCCCTGGGGGCGCTCGCCCTGGCCTGGTCGGTGCCGGAGCGGCCGACGCTGCGCTGGCTCCCGCCGGTCGTGGCCCTCGGGGGGCTGGCCCTGCTGGCGAGCCCGCTGGCGCTGCCGGTGCTGGCCGTGCCGGTGGCGGCCGACCTGCTCGGGGGGCGCTACCGGGAGGCCTGGCGGTCGATGGCCGCCCTCGCCCTCGGGATCGGGGTGTGGCTGCTCCTGCCGCTGTGGGTCGCCGGCCAGGACCTGGGGTCGGGGCAGGCCGGGTGGCTCCTCGGCCGGCCGCCCGGGCAAGGGTCGGTCGCCGCCTCCCTCACCGGCACCCCGCTGAGCTGGCTGCTGGTCGCGGCCGGCCTGGCCGCCGCCATCCTGGCCTGGCGCCGCCGGTCCGGCGCCAGGCCGGAGGAACCGGCCGGGAGCAACCAGCAGCTGGCCTGGGTGGCGACCACGGTCGCCGGGGCCCTGGTCGCCGCCGCCCTCGGCTACCCGGCCGGGCAGGCCATCGCCTTCGCCACCCCGGCGGCGGCCGTGGCCCTGGCCCTGGCCTGCGTCCACGTCCTCGGCGTCGCCGGCACCGGCGGCACCCGCGGGACCCCCCGGCGCCTCGTCCTCGGGGCCACCGCGGTCGCCCTGGCCGGGCTGGTGGTGGCCCAGGGGGTCGACTGGAGCTCCCGGTACGGCCAGCCCGCCGACGACGGCCTGGGCAGGCTGGTGGCCACGGTCGCGGCCCAGGTCCCCGGCTGCTCGGCGGTCAACGCCAGCGGCCCCGACGACCGGGCCCGGCTGCTGGCCGCCGGGGTCACCGTGACCGAGTTCTCGGACGGGCAGGCGGCCGCCGCCGCCGGGGTCCGCTACTTCGTGCTCACCGGCGCGACGGCCGGCGGCGGGCCGCTGACCCCGTCGCTGGCCGCCTGGGTCCGCGAGCGCGGGAACCGGCTCGCCGCCTACCGCTCGCGGAGCCTCTCCGGGGTCGAGCTGTGGCGCATCGACCCGGCACCGCTCGACCCGATGGCCGACAGCCTGCCCGTCCCCGACGGCATGTACTCCAACGTCACCGGCTCGGCCTGCGGCGGCTACCGGGTGGTCGACAGCCAGCTCGGGTCCTTCTACACCGCCTACCGGGCCGCCGGCGGCAAGGCCGTCCTCGGCCGGCCGCTGGGGTCGGTGTGGACCACTGACGGACCGGCCCTGCAGGCGTTCGACACGATGGTGCTGGGGGCGGTCCCGGCGGGCAGCGGCCCACCGGCCGTGAAGCCCATCGAGCTGCCGCCGCTGCTGGTCAAGCTGGACGTCGAGGCCGTCGCCGACGCCGACATCCCGCTGCCGTCGACCCGGCCGCCGGTGACCGACCGGCAGGCCATGGCCCTGCTCGGCGACGAGATGATCGCCCGCGCCTACCTGGGCACCGACCCGGCGACGGCGACCCCCGAGGACTGGCGGCGGGCCCGCGACCGGTTCGGCCGGCCCCTGGGGACCCCGCAGACCATGCCGGACGGGGCGGTGCGCCAGCCGTTCGAGAAGGCCGTGCTCGAGCTGCCGGCCGGCGGCGGCCCGGCCCGGCCGGCCGCCCTGGGCCGCCTGGCCGTGCGCCTTGGGCTCGTCCCCAAGCAGGCCATGCGGCCCGAGCCCGTGCCCGGCCTGCCGGCGCGGCCGGCCGAGACCCGGCTCGACACCGGCCCCCTGGTCCGGTCTCTCGGCCTGGTCCTGGCCCTGCTGGCCCTGGCCGCGGGGGCCGGCGTGGTGGCCGCCGCGCGGACCCGGTCCAATCGACCCGAAGAGGCCGTACCGGACCGCTGAAACCCCCGGTCAGGCCGGGTGTTGACGCGCCGGTGCCGCCTCCGTACGCTCGTAGTTCGAAGAGCAACGGCGCTCGCCCCAGGCGGCGCCGTTTTCGTGTCCCTGGACATCGATGTCCACCACCCGGGTCATGGCGTCCGCCCCCAAGCAGTGCGTTACGGAGGCGAGATGACGGACCACCTCCTGTATGAGCGGCACCGCGACGAGCGCGACGCCTGCGGCATCGGCTTCGTGGCCGACGTGCACGGCCGCGCCAGCCGGGCCATCCTCGACGCCGCCCTCTGCGGGCTGGAGCGGCTGCGCCACCGGGGCGCGGTCGCGGCCGACGCCAAGACCGGCGACGGCGCCGGCGTCCTGGTCCCGCTGCCCGAGGGGTTCTTCGACGGCTCCGGCACCGGTGCGGCCGGCGGGCGGCTCGGGGTGGCCATGGCCTTCCTGCCCCGCGACCTCGAGGCCGCCAAGGAGGCCCGCCGGCTGGTCGAGCAGGCGCTGGTCGCCGAGGGCCTGGAGCTGCTGCGCTGGCGGCCGGTCCCGGTCGAGCACGCCGCCCTCGGCGAGCTGGCCCGGGCCACCGCCCCCCAGATCGAGCAGGCCGTCTTCCGGGTCGCGGGCGACGCCCACCCCGACGACACCGAGGCCGAGCGGCGCTGCTTCCGGGCCGGGCGGCGGGCCGCCCAGGCCGCCCGCACCGCCGAGGTCCCGCTGTACCTGGCCTCCTGCTCGACCCGGACCGTGACCTACAAGGCGCTGTGCGCGGCCGACCAGCTCGCCGCGTTCTATCCCGACCTGGCCTCCGAGGCCTTCGAGGTCGCCTTCGCCGTGTTCCACCAGCGCTACTCGACCAACACCACCCCCTCCTGGGAGCGCGCCCAGCCGTTCCGCTTCCTGTGCCACAACGGCGAGATCAACACCCTCGACGGCAACGTGGCCTGGATGCGGGCCCGGGAGGGGCACCTGGGGGCCGGGGAGCTGGACGAGGACCTGCTGCGGCCGATGCTCGACCCCGGCGGGTCCGACTCGGCCAAGCTCGACAACGCGGTCGAGCTGCTGGTCAGGGGCGGCCGCGACCCGCGCCACGCCCTGGCCATGCTGGTCCCGGCCGTCGAGCCCCCCGCCGAGGACCCCGACCGCCGGGACCTGCGCGACTTCTACCGCTACCACGCCTGCCTGACCGAGCCCTGGGACGGGCCGGCCGGGCTGGTGTTCACCGACGGCCGGCTGGTCGGGGCGGCCCTCGACCGCAACGGGCTGCGGCCCATGCGCTGGGAGGCCACCGAGGACGGCCTGGTCGTCTGCTCGTCTGAGGCCGGGGCGGTCGACACCGCCGGCCGCGGCCGGGTGCGGCGGGGGAGGCTCGGGCCCGGGCAGATGCTGTGCGTCGACCCCGAGCGGGGGCTGCTCACCGACCACCAGATCAAGGGTGAGCTGGCCGCCGCCCGGCCCTGGAGCGCCTGGGTGGCCGAGCACCTGCGCCGGGTCGAGGCCGGCCGGCCGGTCGACCCGCCGGCCGACGACCGGGCCCTGGTCGGGGCCCAGGTCGCCTTCGGGTTCACCCGGGAGCTGGTCAGCACCGTGCTGCGGCCGATGGCGACCGCCGGCAAGGAGCCGACCGCCTCCATGGGTGACGACACCCCGCCGGCCGTGCTCGGGACCACCACCCGGCCGGTCGGCCACTTCCTGCGCCAGCGGTTCGCCCAGGTCACCAACCCGCCCATCGACCACCTGCGCGAGCGCCACGTGCTCTCCAGCCGGACCCTGCTGGGCCCGCGCCACCCGCTGCTCGGTGAGGGGCCGGAGGCGGCCCGGCTGGTCGAGCTGGCCGGGTTCCTCCTCACCCCGGACGGGCTGGAGGGCCTGGAGGCGCCGGGCCTTGGGCTGCGACCGGTGACCCTGGACGCGAGCTGGCCGATGGACGAGGGGCCGGGCGGGCTCCGGGCCGCCTGCCACCGCCTGGGGGAGGACGCGGTGGCGGCCGTCCGCGACGGCGCCGGCCTGCTGGTCGTCTCCGACGCGGCCGCCGACCAGGCGAGGGCGCAGGTGCCGGTGCCGTCGCTGCTGGCCGTCGGGGCGGTGCAGCAGCGGCTGCTCCGCGAGGGCATGGCCACCCGGACCGGGCTGGTCGCCGACACCGGCGAGCCGGTCGACTCCCACCAGGCGGCGGCCCTGCTCGGCTTCGGGGCCGACGCCATCTGCCCCCGGCTGACCCTGGCCACCGTGGCCGGCCTCGATCCTGACCCGGCGGCCGCCCAGGACCGCTACCGCGAGGCCCTCACCGAGGGCGTGTTCAAGGTCATGTCCAAGATGGGCATCTCGGTGCTCGACGCCTACCGCGGCGCCCAGATCTTCGAGGCTGTCGGCCTGGACGAGGAGGTCGTCGACCTCTGCTTCACCGGCACCCCGTCCCCCCTGGGCGGCATCGGCCTCGACGACCTGGGCTGCGACGCCCTGGAGCGGCACCTGGCCGGCCGGGCCGAGGGGGCCCGGCTGGAGAACCCGGGCTGGTTCAAGCACCGCCCCGGCGGCGAGTACCACGCCACCAACCCCTCGGTGATGCAGGCCCTGCAGTTCGCCGTGCGCGACGGGGCCGAGATGAAGGGCTCCAAGCGCGGCGCCCACCTGCTCCAGCAGGCGGTCAAGGGGGGCGGGTTCGAGCGCTACCGGCACTTCGCCAGCCTGGTCAACGAGCGGCCCCCGGCCGCCCTGCGCGACCTGCTGGAG
>DASZON010000432.1:0-12237 GCA_035550755.1 Actinomycetota bacterium
CCCCGGGGTTGCACACGGCCGCGGCCACCCCGCGGCCGGCCGCGGCCAGCACCGCCTCGACCAGGTCGCCCTCGTGGTCGGACTGGACGCCCTCCACGGCCAGGCCGAGCTCGCCGGCCAGCTTGGCCAGCCGCTCCATGAGCTGGTCCAGGTCGAGGGCGCCGTAGTGCCCGGGGTCGCGCCGGCCCAGGGCGCCCAGGTTGGGGCCGTGCAGGACCAGCACCAGCGGCCCCTCCCCGCTCCTCGGGAACGACCTCACGCCGGCAACTCCTTCAGCGACCTGATGGCCGCGACCAAGGCCCCGCGGTCGGGGTTGGCGACCACCTCCGGCCGGCCGGGGGCGCGCAGCAGGACCAGGCGCAGGCCCCGGCGCTGCTTCTTGTCGGTGGCCATGGCGTCCAGGACGCGGTCGGGGTCGAGGTCGACCCCGCCGACGGGCAGCCCCAGGGCGGAGAGGAGCCGGACGTGGCCGGCGGCCAGCCCGGGCCCGGCGAGCCCGATCCCCTCGGCCACCCGGGCCGCGAACACCATGCCCAACGCCACCGCCTCCCCGTGCCGCAGCCCCCGGTAGCCGGCCAGCCGCTCCAGGGCGTGGCCGAGGGTGTGGCCGTAGTTGAGCACCAGCCTGCCGACCTGCCCCCCGGAGGCCTCCTCACGCTCGTCGGCGCCGACCACCGCCGCCTTGACCCGGACCGCCCCCTCGACCAGCGGGGCCAGGGCCACCGGGTCGCCGGCGGCGGCCCTCCCGGCGTCGGCGGCCAGGGCCTCGGCCAGGGCCGGGTCGCCGGCCAGGCCGGCCTTGGCCACCTCGGCCAGGCCGGAGCGGACCTCGGCCGCCGGCAGCCCGGCCAGGGTGTCGAGGTCGGCGACCACCGCCACCGGCTGGTGGAAGGCCCCGACCAGGTTCTTGCCCTGGGCCAGGTCGACCCCGGTCTTGCCCCCGACGGCGGCGTCGACCATGGCGAGCACGGTGGTGGGCACGTTCACCAGCGGCACCCCGCGCAGCCAGGTGGCGGCTGCGAACCCGGCCACGTCGGTGGTGGCTCCGCCGCCCACGGCCAGCACCGGGTCGGCCCGGCGGGTCGGGACGTCGGCCAGCCCCTGGTAGAGCCCGGCCACCACCTCCAGCCGCTTGGCCTCCTCCCCCGCCGGGACCTCCAGGTGGTGCACGGCCAGCCCGCGCCGGGCGACCGCCCGCCCGACCCGACCGGCCAGGGCGCCCAGCGGCGCCGAGGCCACCACCGCCGCCGCCTCGGCCCCCGGGAACGGCGGCAGCAGCTCGTCCAGGCGGTCCAGCAGGCCGGTGCCGATGAGCACGGGGTAGCCGCCATGGGCCGTGTCGACCGGGACGGTGCGGGGCGCCGGGGCCGCGGCGGCCCCGTCGGCCGGGCGTGCCTTGGCGCCGGGCGCCCGGGTCAACGGCCGGCCATGGCGCCGACCCGGCGCCGGTACCACTCCATGACCTCGACGGCCACCTGCTCGACGCCGAGCCGGTCGGTGTCGATGGCCACGTCCCCGGCCGTCTCGTAGATCGGGCCGCGGGCGACCAGCAGGTCGCGGATGCGCCCGGCCCGGTCGGCGGCGTCCTTGAGCAGGGGGCGGTCGGTGGCCCCGGACAGCCGCCCGGCCAGGGTCTCGGGGGTGGCCCGCAGGTAGACCAGCAGCCCGGCCTGCTTGAGGGCGGTGCGGTTCTCGGCCGAGAGCACGGCCCCGCCGCCGACGGCGACCACCCGGCCGGGGACGGAGATGGCCCGGTCGATGGCGGCCATCTCGCGGCGCCGGAAGCTGAGCTCGCCCTCGCGCTGGAACAGCTCGGCGATGGTCATGCGGGCGGCCCGCTCGATCATCAGGTCGGTGTCGACGAACTCCCGCCCGAGGGCCCGGGCGACCAGCCGGCCGACCGAGGTCTTGCCGGCCCCCATGAAGCCGATGACCACGATGGTTGGCTGGATCTGGCGCATGCCGGCAAGCCTAACAGTCCCGGACCCCCGAGGCCGCGTCGGCGTCAGCGGCCTGACAGCCGCGCCGTCAAGCGGCTGACTGCCACCCGGGGCGGCCGGCGGCGAGGATCCGTTGAGGCCAACTGCTGTCGGAGGTGGTCGGGTCATGCGCCGGTTCCTGCTGTTGGTGTCCGTCTCCTGCACCGCCCTCTCGGTCGTCTGCTCCCTCTGGCCGCGCCAGCTGGACGGCTTCGTGGCCATGTTCAGCCAGCACACCTCCGTCAACCGCGGGGTCGCCGTGACCGTCCTCGGGTTGCTGACGGCGCTGCTGGTGGCCCTGCGGGTGCGGCTGTGGCGCTCGGAGCGGGACCTGGCCCGGATCCGCCGCGGCCTGCCCGACCCGCCACCGGCCCTGGCCTACCCGCCGCCCCCCTGGGGGCCGAGGCCGGCCAGGTAGGCGTCGAGGTTGCGGCGGACCTCGGCCAGGGAGTCGCCGCCGGTCTTCTCCAGCAGGGCGTCGGCCAGGACCAGGGCGACCACGGCCTCGCCGACGACCCCGGCGGCCGGGACGGCGGTCACGTCCGAGCGCTGCACCACCGCCTTGGCCTTCCCCCCGGTGGCCAGGTCCACGGTGTCGAGGGCCTTGACCAGGGTCGACAGTGGCTTCATAGCCGCCCGGACCCGCAGCACCTCGCCGGTCGACATGCCACCCTCGATCCCCCCGGCCCGCCCGGTCCGCCGCCGCACGGTGCCGGCCGTGGCCCCGGGGACGATGGCGTCGTGGGCCTTGGACCCGGGCCGGGCGGCACCGGCGAAGCCGTCGCCGACCTCGACCCCCTTGATGGCCTGGATGCTCATCAGCGCCCCGGCCAGGCGGGCGTCGAGCTTGCGGTCCCAGTGGGCGTAGGACCCGAGGCCGGGCGGGAGGCCGTGCACCACCACCTCGAACACCCCGCCCAGGGTGTCGCCGGCCGCCCTGGCGGCGTCGACGGCGGCCGTCATCCGCCCCTCGGCCTCCCCGTCAAGGCAGCGGACCGGGGAGGCGTCGATCTCCTCCAGGTCGCCGGGGCCGGGCACGGCCCGGGAGCGGGTGGCCACCGGCCCGAGGCGGACGACGTGGCTGAGCACGGCCACCCCGGCCTGGCCGAGCAGGGCCTTGGCGGCCGCCCCGGCGGCCACCCGGGCGGCGGTCTCGCGGGCGCTGGCCCGCTCCAGCACCGGCCGGGCCTCGTCGAAGCCGTACTTCTGCATGCCGGTGAGGTCGGCGTGGCCGGGCCGGGGCCGGGTCAGGGGCACCCCCTTGCCGGTGGCCGCCGCCTCCGGGTCCTCGACCGGGTCGGGACTCATCACCTCGGTCCACTTGGGCCACTCGCTGTTGTCGATCCGCATCGCCAGGGGTGAGCCCAGGGTGCGGCCGTGGCGCAGGCCGCCAAGGACCTCGAGGCGGTCCTGCTCGAAGCGCATCCGCTTGCCCCGGCCGTAGCCGAGCCGGCGGCGGGCCAGCTCGGCCGCGACCTCGGCGGTGGTCAGGGGCACGCCGGCGGGGAGCCCCTCGAGCACGGCGACCAGCGCCCGCCCGTGGGACTCCCCGGCGGTCAGGTAGCGCAGCATCGGGGCGGATGCTAGCGGAAGCGCGCCCCTAGGCCGGCAGGCCCGACGGGTTGGAGACCTCGGCCCACTGGCTGGTCCGGAAGTCGGTCTCGGTGATCTCCTGGACGTACGGCGGCGAGGCGTACTGGAGCCGGCTGTCGTAGCCGTAGCCCTTGAGGTAGCCGGTCCCGCCCGAGGTCCCGACCGGCCCGCGCCACTTCTGGGCGATGACCCCGTTGATGGTGATCGTCCCCAGCTGGGCCCCCTCGTCGTAGTTCTGGACGATGAAGGAGTGGCCAAGGGCCAGGATGGCCGCGTGGATCTGGGGGTTGGTGAAGGTGCTGGTCGGGTTGCGGCTGTCGGTCAGGTTGCTCCCGCCCGAGTTGACCGGGTGGTAGACCTGCACGAACTGGTTGGCCACCAGCCCCAGCATGTCGGTGGAGGCGGCCCCGGAGGTGGCGTAGGCGGTGTTGGCCACGACGACGATGTTGTTCTCGGTGGCGATCGTCAGGCGGCCCTTGAGCGTGCCCGACACGAACGCGTCGCCGTCGCGGCAGCCGTAGCTGGTCACGTCGCCCGAGATCGGGTAGCCGAGCCGGTTCTGGCTGCCCGTGCAGCTGGCCGACTGGCTGCTGGGCACGTTCTGGACGTAGATGACCCCGTTGGACGGCTGGGCGATGTTGCTGCCGACGCAGCTCGCGTACGACGCGGAGGTGGTGAACGGGCTGGTCACGGTCATGGTGCCGTTGGCGTTGAGGACGATCCGGGTCGGCCCGTTGTACAGGCAGCCGGTCTTGCCGGCCGACCGGTCGGTCTCGGCCTTGATGGCGGTGTTGGTCGTTGGCAGGGGCAGGATCGCCACGGCCTCGGGGTCGCCGGACTGGAACACCGGCCGGTCGCTGCAGCCCGACAGCCCGTACCAGCGCCAGTTGAAGCCGGTGACGGCGCTGCAGCTCATCTGGCCGGTGTAGGCGGTGGTGGCCTTGCCGTTGAAGCGGGGGTTGCCGTTGACGCTGATGGTGTCGTTGGTGTGCAGGGGGCCGTTGATGGTGTCGCCGGTGACGAAGCTGATGCGCACGCAGTAGCTGGTCGAGCGGCCCTGCCACCAGTACTGGCTGCAGCGGGAGGTGGCCGTGGCCGGGTCGCTGTAGTACCCGCTCTGGGGGTCGAGGGACTCGAAGTCGGTCAGGTACAGGTAGTCCAGGAAGCCCCGGCGGCGCAGGTTGGCCCGGACGGTCCGCTGGACCCCCCGGACCCGCCCGGTCGAGGTCACCTGGACGATCCCCTGGCTGGCCAGGTTGGTGGCGCTGTAGTGGAACTCGCCGTCGTTGGCCGGGCCGGGGATGTCCAGCCAGCCGGTGAAGGCGGCGTTGGCCGGGGTCGGCGGGTTGGTGGCCGAGTACTGGACGTACTCGTCGTCCTGCTGGAGCCGGTACAGGTAGTCGTCCACGCCGGCCTGGGCGGCGGCCAGGGCGGCGTTCCAGTCCTGGTCGCGCCGGGACTGGGACTCGCCCTGCATGGCGTAGTTGAGGGTGGCCACCATCAGCAGGGTGAGGACGACCACGATCATCATGATCGTGATCATGGCCACGCCCTCCTGGCCGTTGCGCTTGCCCATGGTCATGCCTCCGAGGCCGCGGCCACGTTGGGAAGGAACACCCGGCTGGTCAGCACGGTCGCCGGGACGTCGGTGCCCGACCGCGACGGCAGGTCGACCGAGACGGTCACGACCACGCTGGCCACCGCCGTGACGCTGGTGGTGGCGGTGCCGGAGCTGTCGTAGTAGGCGAGCAGGCTGGAGGTGGCGGTCAGGCCCCGCCCCACCACCCGGGTGGTCCCGGCGCCGGTGTAGGTGATCGGGCTGGCATTGGGGTCGTCGGGCGGGGTGACCACCTCACGCAGGACCCCGCTCGCGTCCACGTACAGCCGCACCTGGTTGGGCGGGGCGGTGGAGCCGACGTTGAGCAGGGCCGTGAAGGTCACGTCGGTGGCGGTGGCGGCGCTGAACCCGTTGGCCGTGCGCAGGTCCTTGGTGAGCACGGCCATGACGCTGCGGGCCTCCTCCAGGTTCTGCTGGCGGGTGTCGGCCGCGGCCGCGGCCCGCTGGTAGGCGACGAGGCCCTGCATGGCCATGGCCAGCACCAGCCCGAGCAGGGCGACCACCACGGCCATCTCGACCATGGTGACGCCGGCCTCATCCCGGGCCGGGTGGCCGCGGGTGGTCATGGGAGCACCACGTTGAGGGTCGGGACGGCGGTGGACACCGGGTCGAGGGTCACCGAGGCGGTGGCGGTGCGGGAGCCGCTGGTGGCCCGGACCGTCCAGGCCCCGTACGGGAGGGCCAGGCGCAGCTTGCCGGTGCTGTCGGTGGTGTTGCCGCTCGGCGTGGTCAGCGTCTCGCCGGCGGTGCAGCCGGTGCCGGCGGCGTGGGTGGCCTGGATGGTGGCGCCGCTCACCGCCACCCCGCTCCGCTTCACCACCACGTCGACCGCGTCCAGGCTGGCGCTGCCCGAGGTCGTCCCGGCCGGGTTGGCGGCCAGGACCGTCCCCCGGCTGCCGCCGCTGTAGGTCGCCGGGTCGGCGTCGGCGCAGTCCCCCGCCCACACCTGGTAGCCGCTGGCGTACGGGAACAGCGGGGTGACCGTCCGGGTCGTGCCCGACCCGGTGGCCGACTGCTGGAACGACTTGGTGCCAACGGTCAGGTTGCTGTTGGCCACGGTCATGGCGATCCCGTAGGTCCCGTTCGGGATCACCGACCCGCTGGGGGCGACCAGCCCGACCGACAAGGTGGCGGCCTGGTCGTAGTCGAACTGGACCTTGGTGATCTGGCTGGCCGTCACCCCGACCGACTGGGTGGCCGGCTGGTTGCCCTGGCGGTCCACGTAGCCGGTCGTGCTCATGGTGGCCGTGTAGGTGCCCGGGTCGAGGTAGGCGAAGAAGGCGCAGCCGTCACTGCTGGTCGTCTGGCTGGCCGACTGCGGCCCGGTGATGCTGACCGTCTGGCCCGCCAGGGGCAGGGCGTCGCGGTCGAAGGCCTGGATCAGGATGTGGCCGTCGTTGGCGTCGAAGGTCCCCCCGGGCGGGGTCAGCAGGGTCTGGGAGGTCACCGGGGCCACCCCGCCCATGTCCGGCCAGGTCACGGTGACCGTGACCCGCTTGTAGGCCAGGGTGGAGCCGCTGGTCGCGGGCACGTCGCAGGTGGTGCTGGTGCTGCCCGGCGACGCCCAGGCCACGTCCTGGACGACCGTGTAGGGCGACGGCAGGTTGCACGAGGTGGTCGTGTACACGCAGGTCGTGCGGCCAAGGGCCACCGACGAGAAGGTCTTGGCCCTGACCTCCTCGAGCTGGCGGGCGGCCAGGTAGGCGGCCGCGCTGCGGTTGCGGTTGCCCCGGTTGACCTCGAGGGCACGGCCGATCCCGATCGAGACGGCCGCGAACACCAGCGCGAACACGGTCACGGCGACCAGCAGCTCGACCACGGAGTACCCGTCCTGGCGCAACGGCCGTCGCGGCACCTGCCCTCCCCTCGTCACTCGGGAACCCTTGCTGGACCAATCGTCGGATCCGGGCCCTACTTGAGGACGGCCTCGCCCTCGCAGAGGGTGAACGCGGTCGTCCCCGACTCGAAGCTGGCGCACTCGGAGTTGATGTCGACCGCCCGGTAGCCGTCGGCGAACCGCTCCCCCTCGGTGACGCGGTAGGGGGTGCCGTCGACGGTCACCTTGGCCGTGCCGTTGGAGATGCTGACCAGGGCCACCTGGCGCTCGGTGGTGCTGCCACCGCCGGGGGTGCTGGCCGTGCCGGTGCCGGCACCGGCCACCGTCGAGCCGGTGGCGACCGTGGTCGCGGTGGCCGAGCCGCTGCCGGCGGTCGCGCCCGACCCGGTCGCGGCGGCCGCCGAGCCGGCGGTGACCAGCGGCTTGAACGGGTCCTTGACCGACCCGGCGGCCTCCCCGGAGCCGGTCACCGAGGTCGAGGGGCCGATCAGCTGGGCCTGGGTGGTGGTCGGGACGGCGCCGGCGGTGGCCGGCGGGGTCGTCTGTGCCTGGTCGGTGCCGCCAAGCAGCGGCCGGACAACCAGCAGCCCCACGATCAGCAGGAGCACTCCGACCAGGGCGGCCACCAGCACCAGCTGCCGGGGGCCGCCGGCTGTCACCTGTGGTTGGGTCGCCATGGACGCCTCACCTCACCTGCGCGCCCGAGCCGGCCGTCCCCGCCGGCGCCGCCGGCGTGCTGGACGAGCCGCTGGACTGCGCCAACTGGAACACGGTCAGGACGATGTTTCCCTGGAGCTCGTCCGGCGAGGCGGCGCCGCCGGTGGCCGCGGCCGAGTCGCCGCTGGCCTGCTCGCCGGACCCGGTGGACAGGTTGACCGACTGCACCAGCACCGAGCGGGGTGCCACGCGCGCCGGGTCGGACCCCTTGACCAGGTTCTCGAGCCGGACCAGGAAGTCCTGGATCTCGAAGTAGCCGCCGTTGACGTTGACCGTGGTGGTGATCTCGGCCAGCGTCGAGTTGAGCGTCGAGGCCTTGGGGGTGGTCGGGGCGACCGTCCCCAGCTCGACCCCGGACTGGCTGGCCGCGTCCTGGAGGGCGTCGACCAGGCCGGGCAGGGCCGGGGAGGCCGGGAACTCGGCCTTGGCCAGCTCGGCCTCGGCCTTGAGCTCGGCCTCCTTGGGCTTGAGGGCCTCGAGGGCCGCGATCTGGTCGCGGAGGCTCTGGCTCTCGGCCACGGCGGCGTCGCGGTCGGCCCGGGCCTCGGCGGTGGCCTGCCGGGTCGGCCGGACCAGCAGCAGGGTGGCGGCGGCCAGCACCAGCAGGGCGCCGACGGCGGCCAGGACCAGCTCCTGGCGGCGGGTCACGGGGTCACCGTCCCCGCCGGCTGGAAGCGCCCGGAGTAGGCGGCGCTCGACAGGTCCACGGTGGCCGAGAAGGTCACCGTCGCCTGCCCGTTCTCGTCCGCCTTCTGGGAGGTGGTGAAGTACGGGTTGAGGTACACCTGCTGTCCGCCCTTCCTGGGCCCGCGGGCCAGCGCCCGCAGGAAGCCGCCGACGTCGACGTGCTCGAGCCCGGCACCCCCGAAGGAGATCGTGGCCACCGGCGAGCCGGCCCCCGGGCTGCCCGGGGTGACGGTGGCGGCCGCGGTCCCGGGCTGGGTCGTCGTGGACGACCCGCCCGCGGGCGTGGTCCCGGTCCCGTTGAAGGTGACCGCCATCGAGGTCAGCCAGACGTCGTCGGGCACGATCGCGGAGATGTCGCGCATCACGTTCGAGAACCGGATCTCGTGCCGGTAGACCGAGGCCCGCAGCTGCTCGGAGGCCGAGATCTGGGACTCCAGCTCGGCCAGGGGCTGGAGCTGGACCCGCCGGGCGCGCAGCCCGGTGGCCACCGCCCGCTCCTGGTCGGCCTGGTCCTGGGCCCGCCCGAGCTCGCGGCTCTCCAGCGCGTACCAGAGGCCGAGCAGGACGAGCAGGACCAGGAAGCCGGCCCCGATGCCGCCGCGCTGGCGCCGGACCACCCGCTGCTCGACCAGCTGCCGGGGCAGCAGGTCGATGCGGGGCGGGCCGCCGGGGCGCTGCGCCCACGGAGTTCCCCAGGCCATCTAGGCCACCGCCCGCATGGCCAGGCCGACCGGGACGGCGATGGTCGGCTCCAGCTCGGCCAGCGCCTCGGCGTCCAGCCCGAGCCGCCCGACCCGCACCCCGGCAAGGGTGCGGCCGCGCTCCACCGGCAGGCCGGTGACGGCCTGGAGCCGCTCCACCAGCGGGCCGAGCAGCGAACCGCCGCCCGACACCACCACCCGGGTCAGCGGGACGGCGTCCTGCTGGGAGCGGTAGAAGTCGAGCGAGCCGCGGACCTCCTCGGCGAACACCTCGAGGCGCTGGGCGACCAGCTCGCCGGCCTCGGGGTCGACGTCGCCGCCGGCCGAGGCGGCCAGCTTGGTCCGCTCGGCGGCGTCGCGGTCGAGCTCCATGGTCCGGACCAGGGTCGCGGTGACGTCCTCGCCGCCCATCAGCAGGATGCGCACGAAGCGCAGCACGCCGTTCTCGTGGACGACCATGTTGGTGACCCGCGCGCCCACGTCGACCAGGGCCTCGGCGCCCTCGCCGAACCCGGCCACCGGGCCGAGCGAGCGCAGCAGCGCGATCGGGTTGAGGTCGATGCCGTCGGGCCGCAGCCCGGCCAGGCGCACCGCCTGGAGGTGGCCGGCGAGCATCTCCTTCTGCGCGGCGACCAGCAGCACCCGCAGCAGGCGCTGGCCGCCGGCGGCCTCGTGCTCGCCGATCACCGCGTAGTCGAGCTCGGTCTGGTCGACCGGGATGGGCAGGTAGTCGCCGGCCTGGAAGGCCAGCGAGCTGCGCAGCTCGTTGGGCTCCATCCAGGGCACGTCGACCAGCCGCACGACCACCCGCTGGTTGGCCACCCCGATGATCACCCGCCGGCTGCTGATCCTTGTCCGCCGCCACAGGTCCTTGATCGCGATCGCCACGGCGGCGGGGTCGATGACCTCACCGTCGACGACCGCGCCGTCGGGCAGGCCAGCCTGCCCGACGCGCTCGAGCACGACCTGGCCGCGGCGGACCGACACCTGGGCCGCGCGTACCGCGGTGGTGCCGATGTCGAGTCCGACGACCTTTCGGGCCACGTTGTTCGTCTCCCCTGCTGTGCTTGGGTTCGGGCGCCTGACGCCCCGGTATGAGGCGACGGCCGTCAAAGTGATCGACCCGCCCAAGTGCGACCTTGAGCAGGTCGCGGGGGCGGGTTCTAGGCGCCGAGCAGGCTGCGGGCGTACCAGGCAGCCACGTCCGCGCCGGCCAGGACGCCGAGCAGGGCGCCGGTGACCAGCCAGGGGCCGAACGGCAGCAGGGACTTGCGGGTGAGGCCGAGCAGGGCGATGGCGACCAGGCCGGCCAGGCCGCCGAGCAGGAAGCCGGCGAAGACGCCGACGGCCACCGCCCCCCACGACAGCCAGCCGAGGGCCAGGCCGAGGGTCGGGGCCAGCTTGACGTCGCCAAGGCCCATGCCCCGGGGGGAGATGAGGGCCAGGACCAGGAAGAGGCCGCCGACGGCCAGGGCGGCGAGCAGGCCGCGGCCGAGGCGGCCGAGGTCGCCCAGGCCGGCACTGGCCAGCAGCAGCAGGCTGAGCATGACCGGGAAGGCCGGGTAGGTGATGCGGTTGGGCAGCAGCCGGGTGCGGGCGTCGATCACCGCCAGGACCACGCAGATGAAGGTCAGGGCGAGGTAGGCGGGGACGGCCCAGCCGAGCCCGGCGGCGACCAGCCGCAGGGTGACCAGCGCCCACAGCGCCCCCATGGCCCCCTCGACCGCCGGGTAGCTCCAGGAGATCGGCGCCCGGCAGGCGCGACAGCGGCCCCGCAGGAGCAGCCAGCCGGCCACCGGGAGGTTGTCGTACCAGGGGATGGGGGCGCCGCAGGCCACACAGCGCGAGCCCGGCCGGACCAGCGACTCGCCCCGCGGCACCCGGTGGATGACCACGTTGGCGAACGAGCCGAAGGCCAGGCCGAGCAGGCCGGCCAGCACGGCGGCGGCAGCTGGGCTCATGGGGCCGAGCCTACCGCCTGGCCGCGGCGGCGGCCCGCGGTCGTCCCCAGCCCGGGTGCCGGGCTACCACTTGCTGGTGAAGGTCGCCGAGGCGGCGGCCGTGGCCGTGCAGGTGGTGCCGCTGGAATAGGTCGTGCCGGTGCTGAGGTCGTCCTTGATGTAGAAGCAGGTGCCGGAGTCGGACTTGGCCGCCCCGTACCAGATGGTGGTGCCGCTGTTGCCGGTCGACACGTTGTTCGGTCCGGTCGAGGCGGTGCCGGTGACCGCGTAGGTCAGGCTGGGCTCCACCGATGCCAGCGGGTCGGCCGACGCGGTCTTGATCGCCTGGCCGTAGTCCTGCTTGTCGGTGTAGACCGCCTTGGCGGCGACCAGGGCGTTGCGCAGGCCGGCCTGGGCGGCCCGGTCCTGGGCCCGCGACCGGGCGCCGAGGAAGGTCGGGATGGCGATGGCGATCAGGATGGCGATGATCAGCACCACCACCATCAGCTCGATGAGGGTGAAGCCCCCTTCCCGGCCCCCCTCGAGCCGGCGACGAGTCGCCTGCAGCATGTCGTTCGGTCCCCTTTCGATGCACGGGAGGTGGGCCCTGGAAGAGCCCACCTCCCGCGTCGCCGCCGGAGCTAGCGAACCGCTACCACTTGGAGGCGAAGGTGGCCGAGGCCGCAGCCGTCGCCGTGCAGGTGGTCCCGCTGGCGTAGCTGGTCCCCGCGCTCACGTCGTCCTTGATGTAGAAGCAGGTGCCGGAGTCGGACTTGGCCGCCCCGTACCAGATGCCGGTGCCGCTGTTGCCGGTCGACACGTTGTTCGGTCCGGTCGAGGCCGTACCGGTCACGACGTAGGACAGGCTCGGCTCGACCCCGGCCAGCGGGTCGGCCGACGCGGTCTTGATGGCCTGGGCGTAGTCCTGCTTGTCGGTGTAGATGCTCTTGGCCGCCACCAGCGCGTTGCGCAGGCCGGCCTGAGCAGCCCGGTCCTGAGCCCGGGTGCGCGCCCCAAGGAAGGTCGGGATGGCGATGGCGATGAGGATCGCGATGATCAGCACGACCACCATCAGCTCGATCAGCGTGAAGCCGCCCTCCCGCTCCCCCTGGAGCCGGCGCCGCAGAGTCTGCAGCACGTGCGATTCCTCCTTCTCGGAGCCGTC
>DASZON010000433.1:0-3073 GCA_035550755.1 Actinomycetota bacterium
ACGTCTTCGACGCCGACTGGCGGCCCCAGTGGCGGGTCGACCTGTACGCCGGCTACAAGGCCAAGCGGGCCGAGGACCCGCCCGAGCTGCCCGGCCAGGTCCCGGTGCTGCTGGAGGTGCTGGACGCGGCCGGCCTGCCGGTGGCCGAGGCGGCCGGGTACGAGGCCGACGACGTGATCGGCACGATCGCCGCCGCCGCCGGGCCGGACGAGCGGCTGGCCGTGCTCACCGGCGACCGTGACCTGTTCCAGGTCGTCCGCGACCCGGTGGTGCACGTGCTGTACCCGCTCAAGGGGACCTCGTCGCTGGCCACCATGGACGGGGCCGGGGTCGCGGCCAAGGCCGGGGTGCCGGCCGATCGCTACGTCGACCTGGCGATCCTCCGCGGCGACCCCTCCGACGGCCTTCCCGGGGTCCCCGGCATCGGCGCCAAGACGGCCGCCGGGCTGATCGACGCCCATCCCGACCTGGACGCCATGGTGGCCGCGGCCGCCGCCGGCGCCCTCACCCCCCGGCTCAACGCCGCCCTGACCGGCGCCGCCGACTACATCCAGGCGATGCGCAAGGTGGCCGCGGTGGCCACCGACGTCGACTACCGGATCAGCGACCCCCACCAGCCCGACCGCGACCGCCTGGCCGCGCTGGGCACCGCCCACGCCATCGAGGGCCCGGTCGAGCGCATGCTGGCCGCCATGGAGCAGGCCGGGCTCGCCGACCCGGCCTAGAGCTGCTTCAGCCCCTGGAGGACCTGCTCGAGCAGGGCCAGGTTGGGGCCGCCGCTGTGGCTGGGGGCCCGGTGGACCATGACCATGCCCTGGTCGGCCAGGTCGCCCACCAGCACCCTGGTCACCCCGAGGGGCAGGTCGACCCGGGCGGCCAGCTCGGCCACGGACATCGTGTCCCGGCAGGCCAGGGCGATCGACCGGTGCTCGAAGCTGAGCCAGGGCGGCGGCTCGCCGGCCCCGCCGGGCCGGGCCACCAGGTCCTCGATGGCCAGGTCGGCGCCGGTCGGCTCGGTCCGGCCCTCGGTCATGGCGTACGGCCGCAGGAACGGGCCCGGGTCGCCCTCGAACCGGCCGGTCATCGATCGGTCCCCCCTGGGCGTGCGCGCCGTCTACCCGGCCGTGCCATTGTCGCGCCCCGTCCCCGGGGATCGGACGGCGAACGCCCGCGGCATCGGCCCGTTCCGGGTGGCCGGGGCGGCCGCCGGCTGCCCGTCCGCCGGCTTGGCGGCCGCGGCCCGGCGGGCCGGCTCCATGTCCGTCTCCGGCCCCCCGAGCAGGGCCGAGGGCAGCAGCACCAGGGCCGCCACCCCGCCGAACCAGGAGCGGCGCAGCCGCACCTTGATGGCGTGGCGGGAGGCCAGGCGGCCGACCACCTAGAAGCCGAGCCGCTGGGCCCCGGCCAGGTCGATCGATGCCGGCCTGGCCAGCTGCTCGTTGGCCTCCTCGAGCTCCTCGTCGGACATGCCGATGCCCTGGTCCTCGACCTCCAGCAGGTAGCCGTGGCCGGCGGGCTCGCCGGTCACCTGGACCCGGGTGCCGGGCGGGGAGAAGGCGGCCGCGTTCTCGATCAGCTCGGCCAGCAGGTGGACGACGTCGCTGACGGCGTGGCCGACGACCCGGACCTCGTCCATGGGCATGACCCCGACCCGGTTGTAGTCCTCGATCTCGGCCGAGGCGGCCCGGATGACCCGGTCCAGCGGCACCGGCTCGCTCCAGCGCCGGACCGGCTCGGCCCCGGACAGCACCAGCAGGTTCTCGGCGTTGCGGCGCATCCGGGTCGCCAGGTGGTCGAGCCGGACCAGGCTGCGCAGCTGCTGGGGGTCGGCCTCGGTGCGCTCCAGCTCGTCGAGCAGCTCGAGCTGGCGGTGGACCAGGGCCTGGAGGCGGCGGCCGAGGCTGAGGAACATGTCGGCGACGCTGCGGCGCAGGGCCGCCTGCTCGGCCGCGACCCGGACCGCGGTCGAGTGGACGGCGTCGAAGGCCTTGGCCACCTGGCCGATCTCGTCGTGGTCGGGGATGCCGATGGGCCGGGTCTCGGCGTTGAGGTCCACCGGCTCGGCCCGTTGCAGCCGCTCCACCACCCCGGGGAGCTGGCTGTTGGCGACCTCCTCGGCCGAGGACCGCAGCAGGCCAAGGGGGCGCAGCAGGGAGCGGACGACCACCAGCGACAGGCCGATGGCCAGGGCGAGCTTGACCAGGATGCCGACGGCGTCCAGCCCGGCCCGGATGCGGGCGGCGGTCTCGTCGGTCCGGCTGGCGTCGACCGCGGCCGCGCCCAGCCGGTCCTCGACCTGGCGCAGCAGGTTGATCTCGGTGGAGTTGACCGTCCACCACTCGGCCGGGTCGATGTCGAGGCGGGGCGAGTCCTCGCCGGCGATGGCGGTCGCCTGGAGCTCGCGGGCCCGCTGGACCTCGGGGCCGACCAGGGTGTCGGCGAACACCGCCCGCTGGCTGTCGTCGGCCGTGGACCGGAACTCGGCCAGCAGCACCGCCCGGGTGGAGATGGTCGAGGTGAAGTGGCGGAACTGGCCGGGCCCGAAGCTGCCCCGGTCCAGCACCTGGGAGATCAGCTCGCGCTCGAGGGCGGCCAGCTCCTTGATCCGCGACACGGCCACGAACGCCCCCACCCGCTGGGCCAGCTCGGGGTCGGCGATGCCCAGGGTCAGCCCGCGGTTGGTGTTGAGCAGGTCGGCGATGGTGGTGTTGTAGAAGTCGAGCGCGGCCGGCGCCGAGACCGACCGCCGGTTGACGTCGCCCCTACGGCATCGGCGTCCGCAAGGACGACACCGAGCTCCAGCAGGTCCTCCAGCAGGCCCTGCGCGCCATCGTCGAGGACGGCAGCTACGACCGCGTCCTCACCAAGTGGAACGTCACCGACGGCGCCCTCAAGTCGGCCGAGCTGACCGGCGTCCCCTCCTAGGGCGCCTCCCGCAGCCACAGCGACGCGGCCGCCGGCTGCATGCTCTGGTCGACCACGGCCAGCAGCTCGCCGTGCAGCGCCTGCAGGTCGACCTGGTCGCGCAGGCGGGCCGCGAAGTGCTCGACGGTGCGGGCGGCGTCGTAGCGGC
>DASZON010000434.1:0-7702 GCA_035550755.1 Actinomycetota bacterium
GGTCGTCGACCCCGGCCGCTACCAGAACCAGACCGACGACTTCTCCTCCCAGATCTCGAAGTTCAAGGCGGCCAAGGCCGAGATCGTCACCGGGGTGCCGATCCCGCCCGACTTCACCACCTTCTGGAAGCAGGCCGCTCAGCAGGGCTTCCACCCCAAGGTGGCCTCGGTCGGCAAGGCGCTGCTGTTCCCGAGCTCGGTCGAGGCCCTCGGCGACCTCGGCGAGGGGCTCTCCACCGAGGTCTGGTGGACCCCGAGCCATCCCTTCACCTCCTCGCTCACCCAGGCCAGCGCCAAGCAGCTGGCCGACGACTACACCAAGACCACCGGCAAGCCCTGGACCCAGCCCATCGGGTTCGTCCACGCCCTGTTCGAGGTGGCCGCCGACGCCTTCAAGCGGGCCGGGGGCGCGGACGACAAGCAGGCGGTCGCCGACGCCATCAAGGCCACCAAGCTGGACACGATCGTCGGGCCGCTCGACTGGTCGGCCGGCCCGGTCCCCAACGTGGCCAAGACGCCCCTGGTCGGCGGCCAGTGGCGGCGGGGGAGCGGCGGCGCCTACGAGCTGGTGATCGTCAACAACAAGACCGCCCCCCAGATCCCGGCCGCCGGGACGATCGAGCCGATCGCCGCGAGCTGACCGTGCCCGTCCTGGCCATGGTGGCGGTGAGCCTGCGCTTCGGGGCCCTCCAGGTGATCGACGACCTCAGCGTCGAGCTCGAGGAGGGCGAGGCCGTCGGCGTGGTCGGCCCCAACGGGGCCGGCAAGACCACCATGCTCAACCTCCTGGCCGGCC
The DNA here is from genome assembly GCA_035550755.1 of Actinomycetota bacterium. Lineage (GTDB taxonomy): Bacteria > Actinomycetota > CALGFH01 > CALGFH01 > CALGFH01 > CALGFH01. The sequence continues at coordinate 797 of DASZON010000434.1, forward strand.
AGCTCCGGCCCGACCGCGGCACGATCCGCTTCGACGGCGGCGACGTCACCGCCCTCCCGGCCCGGCGCCGCTGCCAGCTCGGGATCGCCCGCACCTACCAGATCCCCCAGCCGTTCACCGGCATGACCGTGTTCGAGAACGCCCTGGTCGGCGCCACCTTCGGCAGCCCCGGCCGCTCCGACGCCGAGGCGGCCGACGCGGCCGTGGCCGGGCTGGAGCATGCCGGGCTGCTGGGGCGGGCCAACCGCCTGGCCGGGACCCTCACCCTGCTGGAGCGCAAGCGCCTGGAGCTGGGCCGGGCCCTGGCCACCGGACCGCGGGTGCTGCTGCTGGACGAGATCGCCGGCGGCCTCACCGAGCCCGAGGTCCGCGAGCTGGTCGCCGTGATCGGCGAGCTGCGGTCGGCCGGGGTGTCGATCCTGTGGATCGAGCACATCGTCCATGCCCTGGTCAGCGTGGTCGACCGGCTGGTGGCGGTCGACTTCGGGCGCAAGCTGCTCGAGGGCCGCCCCGAGGCGGTGCTGGCCAGCCCCGAGGTCCGCGACGTCTACCTGGGCGCGGAGGCGGTCGGGTGAGCGACGGCCGGCCGCTGCTGGAGGTCGCCGGGCTGGACGGCTGGTACGGCGACTTCCAGGCCCTGTTCGGCGTCTCGGTGTCGGTGGCCGCCGGCGAGGTGGTGGCGATCATCGGCGCCAACGGCGCCGGCAAGTCGACCCTGCTCCGCACCGTGGCCGGGCTGCTGCCCCGGACCGACGGGTCGGTCACCTTCGAGGGCAAGGACCTGGCCGGGGTGCCGGCCCACCGGCGGGTCGCCCTCGGCATCTCGCTCGTCCCCGAGGGGCGGCGGATCTTCCCCAGCCTGTCGGTCGAGGAGAACCTCCTGGTCGGCGCCCAGGCTGGCCGGCCCGGGCCCTGGACCGTGGCGGCCGTGCTCGAGCTGTTCCCCATGCTGGCCGGCAGGCGGCGCAGCGGCGGCGGCCGGCTGTCGGGCGGGGAGCAGCAGGCCCTGGCCATCGGCCGCGGCCTGATGGCCAACCCCCGCCTGCTCCTGCTGGACGAGGTCTCGCTCGGCCTGGCCCCGATCGTGGTCCGGCGGGTCTACGAGGCCCTGCCGGCGATCCGGGCCGCCGGCACCACCGTGGTCGTGATCGAGCAGGACATCGGCCAGGCCCTGCGGGCCGCCGACCGGGTCTACTGCCTGCTCGAGGGGCGGGTCGCCCTGGAGGGCGCACCCGAGGACCTGGACCGCGACCGGATCGCCGCCGCCTACTTCGGGGTGCGGGCATGACCACGGCCAACAACCTGGTCCAGGGGCTGCTGCTGGGCGGGCTGTACGCCATGTTCGCCACCGGGCTCAGCCTCATGTTCGGGGTCATGCGCCTGGTCAACCTGGCCCACGGCGACTTCGCCATCCTGGCCGCGTTCCTGGCCCTGGTGATCGTGGACGGCACCGGGCTGAACCCGTTCCTGACCCTGGCCGTGGCCGTGCCGGCGATGTTCCTCCTCGGCTACCTGCTCCAGCGGGGGGTGCTGAACTTCACCGTCGGCGGCGACGGCCTGGCCCCGGTGCTGGTCACCTTCGGCCTCTCGATCATCCTCCAGAACCTGCTCCTGGAGGGGTTCTCGGCCGACAGCCGGGGGCTGGACGCCGGCGCCATCGAAGACACCAGCCTCGCCCTCGGCCGGCTCAACGTCGGCTGGTTCCCGCTGCTGACCCTGGCCACCGGGGCGGCCGTGCTCGGAGGGCTGCAGCTGCTGCTGGCCCGGACCCGGCTCGGCCGGGAGCTGCGGGCCACCTCCGACGACCCCGAGGCGGCCCAGCTGGTCGGGGTCGACCACCGCCACGCCTTCGCCGTGGCCACCGGCCTGGCCCTGGCCACGGTGGCCATCGCCGGGATCTTCCTCGGCGTCCGGACCACCTTCTCGCCCGCCCTGGGGCCGACCCGGCTGATCTTCGCCTTCGAGGCCGTGATCATCGGCGGCCTCGGGTCGCTGTGGGGGACCCTGGCCGGCGGCATGGTCCTGGGCGTGGCCCAGACCCTCGGCGCCCAGATCTCGCCCGGCTGGGGGGTCCTCACCGGCCACCTGGTGTTCCTGGCCGTGCTCGCCTTCCGGCCGTCGGGGCTGTTCGGCAAGCCGGTGACCACGTGACCACCGCCACCGCCGCCGGGCCGGCACAGCAGGTCGAGGTCGAGCGGGCGACCACGGCCAGCCGGGTCGGCGCCGGGCTGGCCGTGGTGGCGGTGGCCGTGCTCGGGACCGCCCCCCTGTGGGCACGGACCAGCGTGCTCCGGACCCTGATCGGCTTCTTCACCCTGCTGGCCCTGGCCACCATGTGGAACCTGCTGGCCGGCTACGCCGGGCTGGTCTCGATCGGCCAGCAGGCCTACATCGGGGTCGGCGCCTACGGCCTCTGGTGGCTGTCGGATTCGGCCGGCCTCGACCCGTTCGCCGCCGCCCCCCTGGCCGCCCTGGCCGCGGCCGTGCTGTCGGTGCCGGTGGCCGTGCTCGCCTTCCGCCTGCGCGGCGGCTACTTCGCCATCGGCACCTGGGTGATCGCCGAGACCCTGCGGCTGCTGGTCGCCAACGTCTCCCAGCTCGGCGGCGGGTCGGGGGTGACCGTGACCGCCGTGTCCGCCTACGACCGCCAGACCCGGGTCTACCTCACCTACTGGCTGGCCTTCGCCGTCGGGACCGGGGCGGTCGCCCTCGCCTACCTGCTGCTGCGGCGCCGCCTGGGCCTGGCCCTTGTGGCCAACCGGGACTCCGAGACCGCCGCCCGCAGCCTGGGGGTGGACGTGTACCGGGTCAAGCTGGTGGTCTATGTGGTGGCCGCGTTCGGCTGCGCTCTGGCCGGGGCGGTGATCTACCTCAACCTGCTCCGTATCCAGCCCGACGCCGCCTTCAGCGTGAACTGGAGCGCGTTCATGATCTTCATCGTGGTCATCGGCGGGGTCGGGACCATCGAGGGCCCGATCGTGGGGACGGTGCTGTTCGTGCTCGTGCAGGAGACCCTCGCCCAGTACGGGGCCTGGTACCTGATCCTGCTCGGGCTGCTGGCGGTGCTGGTCGCCCTGCGGGCCCGCCACGGGCTCTGGGGCCTGGTCGCCGACCGGACCGGCATCTCGCTGTTCCCGGTGCGCCGCCGCCTCAAGCCGCCGCCGGCCCCGGCCCCGGCCCCGGGAGGGAGCCCATGAGCTACCGGTTCGCCAGCGTCGAGGAGGTCACCGACCGCCTCCGGGCCACCGGGTACCTGGCCGACCCGATGATCGCCAACGTCATCTGGCTGGCCGACCGGCTCCAGAAGCCGGTCCTGGCCGAGGGCCCGGCCGGCACCGGCAAGACCGAGCTGGCCAAGGCGGTGGCCGCCGCCACCGGGGCCCGGCTCATCCGGCTCCAGTGCTACGAGGGCCTCGACGAGGCCAAGGCCCTGTACGAGTGGAACTACTCCAAGCAGCTGCTGCGGATCGAGGCCGACCGGGCCATGCGCGACCGCCCCAGCTGGTCCGAGGTCGAGGCCGACATCTTCTCCGAGCCGTTCCTGCTCACCCGCCCGCTGCTGGAGGCGGTCCGGGCCACCGACCCGGTGGTGCTGCTGATCGACGAGGTCGACCGGGTCGAGGTCGAGACTGAGGCCCTGCTGCTGGAGGTCCTGTCCGACTTCCAGGTGTCCATCCCCGAGCTCGGCACCATCACCGGCACCCGCCGGCCGTTCGTGCTGCTCACCTCCAACGCCACCCGGGAGCTGTCCGAGGCCCTGCGCCGGCGCTGCCTCTACCTCCACCTCGACTACCCGGGGCTGGAGCGCGAGCGCGACATCATCCGGGCCCGGGTGCCCGACGTCGACGAGGTGCTGGCCGCCCAGATGGCCGGCGTCCTGCGGGCCATCCGCCAGCTCGAGCTGAAGAAGGCGCCGTCGATCTCGGAGACGCTCGACTGGGCCAGGACCCTGGTGCACCTGGAGATCGACCGCCTCGACCCCGACACCGTCGCCGACACCTTGCACCTGCTGCTCAAACACGAACGCGACATCGCCAGGGCCCGGGCCGAGGTGGCCACCCTGGCGTCCCGAGCCCGGCTCTGAGGAAAGGAGCAGGACATGGACGGTCAGGTGGCACAGCGGGAGACGGCCGCGCCGGCGGGGGCCGGCCAGTTCGACGCCGAGGCCGACGTGGTGGTCGTGGGGGGCGGCGGCGGGGGGCTGCCGGCGGCGCTGTTCAGCCGCTGGCTCGGCAACGAGGTGATCCTGCTCGAGAAGGCACCCGAGCTCGGCGGCACCGCCCGCAAGGCCGCCTTCTGGTACTGGGTGCCCAACAACGCGGCCATGCGGGCCATGGGGCTGGAGGACCGGGAGGAGGACTGCCTGCGCTACATGGCCCGGCTGTCCCGGCCCCACCAGTACGACCCGAGCTCGCCGACCCTGGGGCTGAGCGCCTGGGAGTTCGAGCTCTGCCGGGCCATCTACCAGACCGCCTCGACCGCCACCGAGCTGCTGGCCGAGCGGGACGCCCTGCCCTACCGGCACTGCCCGGACGTGCCCGACTACTGGTCCGAGCTGCCCGAGGACAAGGCCCCCAAGGGCCGGGTCCTGCTGCCCCGCGACGCCTCCGCGACGATGTCGGACGGCGGCCGGGTCGGGGTCCGGACCATGAGCGAGGCCGCCGCCCGCGACGGCGTCACCATCCGCACCGGCCACCGCGTCCAGCGCGTGGTCACCGACGGCGGGGCGGTGGTCGGGGTCGAGGCGACCACCGCCGACGGGGCCACCCACCGGGTGCGGGCCCGCAAGGCGGTGATCTTCGCCACCGGCGGGTTCACCCACAACCGCGAGCTGCGTCAGAACTTCCTCAACCTCCCCGTGTACGGGGGCTGCGCCGCCCTCACCAACGAGGGCGACTTCGTGGCCATGGCCTCGTCGGTCGGGGCCCAGCTCCGCAACATGAACTACGCCTGGATGTGCCCTGTCCCCCTGGAGAAGGCGGTCGCCCGCGACCCCGACATGTCGGGGATGTTCTCGGTCGCCGGCGACTCGATGCTGTTCGTCGACAAGCGCGGCCAGCGGGTGGTCAACGAGAAGCTGCCCTACAACGAGCTCGCCCAGACCTTCTTCCGCTGGGACCCGGCCACCGGCAGCTACCCGTACCTGGTGCTGATCCAGGTCTGGGACCAGCGGGCCCAGGACCACTCGGCCAGCGACGAGTACGGCCGCCTGATCGTCCCCCCCGGCACCGACGACGCCCACGTCATCAAGGGCGACACCCTGGCCGAGCTGGCCACCGGGGTGGCCGAGCGCCTGGCCCGCTACGAGGGCGCCACCGGCGGGCTGCGGCTGTCCGAGGACTTCGTCCCCAACCTCGAGGCCTCGATCGGCCGCTTCAACGAGCTCGCCGCCAAGGGGGTCGACGACGACTTCCACCGGGGCGAGCGGGCCGTGCAGCTGCTCTTCAACGGCTACGTCAAGGACGAGCCGGGCCGGGCCAACCCGACCATGTGGCCGCTCGCCGGCAGCGGCCCCTACTACGCGGCCCTGGTCACCGGCGGCACCCTCGACACCAAGGGCGGCCCCAAGGCCACCCCCGACGGCCAGGTGGTGGACGACATGGACCGCCCCATCCCCGGCCTCTACGGGGTCGGCAACTGCGTCGCCTCGGCCTCGGCCCAGGCCTACTGGGCCGGCGGGGCCACCCTCGGCCCGATCATCGCCCTGGCCTACCGGGCGGCCCGGGCGGCCGACGCCGAACCGGCCCGGTCCGCGGCGGCCGCGGCCGCCCCGAGCGGAAGGAGCAGCTGATGGGCGCCCACGAGGACACCGTCCGCATCCTGGAGACCGAGCTCGGCCAGGTCGAGCAGGCCTTCCGGGGCCTGTCGGCCGAGCAGTGGCGGACCCCGACCAAGCTGCTGCCGCTCGACGAGGCCCAGACTCCCTGGACCCTGTTCGAGCTGGCCGGCCACTTCGACATCTCCATCGGCCTGACGGTGATGCTGATGGCCGAGCCCCAGGACGGCCAGGTCGGCCGGGACCGGGTCAGCTTCTTCATCTTCCCCCGCTCCGAGGTCGCCCCGGTCGTCTACGACTACGCCTACACGATGGTGGAGGGGAAGACCCCCGAGCAGATGCCCGACGTGCTCGCGGCCACCTTCGCCAAGACGACCGATGGGGCGAGGTCGATGGCCCCGGACACGGTCGGCCCCGGCTACTACGCCCTCATGCGGCTGGACGAGTTCGTGGCCAGCCGGGTCGTCGAGGCGGTGGTCCACGGCCTCGACCTGACCGACGCCCTTGGCCGCGAGCCGATGTGCACGCCCGAGGGGGTGGCGGTCACCGCGTCGATCCTGGACGACCTGCTGGCCCGCCGGACCGTGGCCGGCCGCCCGGCCGACCTGGCCGGCGACGACCTGGCCTGGGTCCGGGCGGCCTCGGGCCGGGGCCCGGCCCACCCCGACCCCCGCCTGCCGCTGATCGGCTGACCGGCCTGGGCGGAGGCCACGCCCGGCCCGCTCAGCACGGGCGGGGGTCCCAGGGCCGGAGGGTCGCGGCGGGCCGGGCCGCCGTCGGCGACGCGGGGCGGCGGGCCGGCTGGGGGCGGCCGAGGAACCGGGCCACCGTCTGGCGGGTCGCGGGCTCGACGGGCAGCAGGACCTGCTCGCCGTCCCCGAGCCGGGCCGGCGTGGTCGGGATGGTCAGGCCGACCAGCCCGCCTGGCCGGAGCTGGCGGAGCTGGCCGGCCAGCCGGACGGCCATGCCCAGGGTGAGGGTGTCGTCGCGGGTGAGGTGGCCGGCCACGGCGGTCAGGATGGCGTCGGCCCGCAGCGGGTTGGTCAGCCCCCGCCGCAGCGCCTGGGCGGCCAGGGCCCGCAGCAGGACCTGCTGGCGGCGGATGCGGCCGAGGTCGTAGCCGGGGTCGG
>DASZON010000435.1:0-2540 GCA_035550755.1 Actinomycetota bacterium
CAGGGCCACCACTGTACGACCCTGGCCGGAGCCTCATATGCCGCTGTCCGAGCACGAGCAACGCATCCTGGCCGAGATCGAGCGGCGGTTGCTCGAAGAGGACCCCAAATTCGCCCATCAGGTGGGCTCGTCGTTCCGCGCGCATCTCGGCCGGCGGCTCAAGCTCGCCGTGGCCGGGTTCATCCTCGGCCTGATCGTGGTCATCTCCTCGACCTTCTTCGAGAACGTCGCCATCGGCGTCGCCGGCTTCGTGATCATGCTGGCCTGCGTGTTCCTGTTCGTGCGGACCATGCGCCGCCGGGCCACGGTGGAACGACCGGTCAACGGGCCCCAGCCGGCCGGCGGTCCCACCAGCACGGCCCCCTCGGGCCCCAAGCGCCAGGGCGGCGGCGGCCCCAAGGGCGGCATCGACGCCTGGTGGGGCCGGATGACCGACCGCTGGCGCTCCCGCTGGGAGGAGCGCGGCGGCCAGGGCCCTCCCTGAGGGCCGCGACCACCCGGGGGCTCAGGGCCTGGCGTAGGAGGCCAGGCCCCGCAGGATCACGTCCAGCCCCAGCTCGAACCGCTCCTCGGGCCCGCCGCTGAACAGCTCGTCCAGGGTGGCCAGGATGTTGGGGAACTGGTCGGGGGGCAGGGACGCGAAGTAGCCGCGGACCATGGCCACGCTCTCGTCGGCGGTGACGGGCTCGCCGGCGGGTGACGGCGGGGCCAGGGTGGCCTCGTAGCCGGTCGCGCCCAGGTACAGCCCGAGCAGGTCGCCGGCGAAGGCGGCGATCCGGTCGGGGACCCCGGCCCCGCGCAGCAGGCCAAGGGTCCACTCGCTCCAGCGGACCAGGTTGGGGCCGACCGGGATGCGGCCGAGGGTGAGCACGGCGATCCCCGGGTGGCGCTGGAACACCTCCCTGACCCCGAGCAGCCATTCGCGCAGCTGCTCCTGCCAGCGGGCCGGGTCGGGCTCGGGCAGGCGGACCTCGCTCGCGACCCGGTCGATCATGAGGTTGACCAGCGCGTCCTTGTTGTCGACGTGCCAGTAGAGGGAGGCCGCGCCCGTGCCCAGCTCCTGGGCGACCCGGCGCATGCTCAAGGCCTCGGCGCCGTCACGGTCGACCACCCGGAAGGCGGCGTCGACGATCGCCGCCTGGGACAGGGGGGCGCGGGCCGGCCGGCCGCCGCGCGGGGCGGCCTTCCAGGGCGGCTCGGGGATGGCCATGGGCGGACTGTACCAGAGTTGGAACACCGTTCGCTATCTAGAACACCGTTTGACAGGCACTCTGCCTGGTGCTAGAACACTGTTCGTCAATAGAACAGCGTTCAGTCGAGAGGGGCGGGACGATGACGCCGACGATCGAGGCGGTCGGGCTCCGCAAGCGGTTCGGCAAGACGGTCGCCCTGGACGGGCTCGACCTGGTGGCCGAGCCCGGGCAGGTCCTGGCCGTGCTCGGCCCCAACGGGGCCGGCAAGACGACCTTTGTCCGCACCGTGGCCACGCTGCTGCGTCCCGACGCCGGGGAGCTGCGGGTGGCCGGCCACGACGTCCGCCGTCAGGCCGGGGCGGTGCGGCGGGCGATCGGCCTCGCCGGCCAGTACGCGGCCGTCGAGCCGGCCATGACCGGCCGCGAGAACCTCCACCTGGTGGCGCGGCTGTTCGGACAGGACCGGCGGACCGCCCGGTCCAGCAGCGCCCGCGTGCTCGAGCTGCTGGGGCTCACCGATGCCGCCGACCGGCTGGCCCGGACCTACTCGGGCGGCATGCGCCGCAAGCTCGACCTCGGGGCCAGCCTGGTCGGCGCCCCGTGGCTGCTGCTGCTGGACGAGCCGACCACCGGGCTGGACCCGCGCAGCCGCATCGAGCTCTGGGACGCCATCTCGGGGCTGGTCGCGGCCGGCACCGACGTGCTCCTGACCACCCAGTACCTGGACGAGGCCGACCACCTGGCCAGCCAGGTGGTGATCGTCGACCACGGCCGGGTGGTGGCCGCCGGCAGCCCGGGCGAGCTCAAGGCGCGGGCCGGCCGCAACGTCATCGAGGTCCACACCCGCGACCGGTCCGACCTCCAGCGGGCCGCGGCCGGCCTGGCCGCCCTCGACCACGAGCGGCCCCAGATCGAGCAGGCGACCCACCTGGTCCGGGTGGCCGTGGCCGCCGGCAGCGCCCCGCTGCGTGACGCCCTCGGCGCCCTGGACGCCGCCGGGGTCGCGGTCGAGGACATCTCGCTGCGCCCCCCGACCCTTGACGAGGTGTTCCTGGCCCTGACCGGCCAGCCCCTCGACCAGCAGGCGCAGCGCGGGCAGGCAGTTGCGTGAAAGGAGAGTGCTCACCCATGGCATCCGTTCCCGTCCCGGTCCCGCGCTCGGCCGGCCTGGCGACCAGCACCCTCGGCATCGCCCGGCGGGGCCTCCGCAAGTTCCTGCGCACGCCCCAGCTGGTGGTCGTCGGGACCATCCAGAGCGCCCTGTTCCTGCTCATCTTCCGCTACGTGTTCGGCGGGGCGATCACCGCCGGCGGCCTCGACTACGTCGACTTCCTGGTCCCCGGGTTC
>DASZON010000436.1:0-3410 GCA_035550755.1 Actinomycetota bacterium
GTGATGCTGCCCTGGCTGGCCGAGGCCCCCGACCCCGACGGGGGGCTGGCCGCCCTGCGGGTGCTGGCCGAAGCCCTCGGCGACCGGGCCGCCTTCTACGGGATGGTCCGCGACAACCCGGCCGGGGCCGAGCTGCTCTGCGCCGTGCTCGGCAGCTCCCGGCTGCTCGGCGACCTGCTGGCCCGCCACCCCGAGCTGCTCACGGCCATGGCCGACCCCCACCGCCTGGCCGCCGCCAGCCGGAGCTCGGCCGAGCTGACCGCCTCGGCCAGCGCGATCGTCGCCCGGCACACCGACGCGGCCGCCGCCTGGGACGGGCTGCGCCGGTTCAAGCGCCGCGAGCTGGTGCGGGTGGCCGTCCGCGACCTCACCGGCCAGGTGCCGGTCGAGCAGGTCGGGGCCGAGCTGTCCGCCCTCGCCCAGGCCTGCCTGGCCGCCGGGCTGCTGATCGCCATGCGCGAGGCCGGCGAGGGGGCCCGATCCTCCGGGGGGCTGGGCGTGAGCCCCCCGGACCCTCCGCCGGTGCGCCTGGCCGTGCTGGCCATGGGCAAGCTGGGCGGGACCGAGCTCAGCTACACCTCGGACCTGGACGTGCTGTTCTGCCACGAGCCGGCGCCGGGGGCCGATCCCGAGGTCGCCGCCCGGGCGGCCGACCGGGTGCTCAAGGAGCTGCTCCGGGGGCTGTCGGCGGTCACCCCGGAGGGGACCTGCTTCGAGGTCGACCCCAACCTGCGTCCCGAGGGGCGCAACGGGCCGCTGTCGCGGACCCTCGGCAGCTACCGGGCCTACTGGGACCGCTGGGCCCAGCCCTGGGAGCGGCAGGCCCTCATCAAGGTCCGCCCGGTGGCCGGGGACCGGGAGCTGGCCGAACGGTTCCGCGAGGAGGCCACCGCCCGGGTGTACCCCGAGCGGCTCGACCGGGCCACGGCGGCCGAGGTCCGCCGCATGAAGGCCCGGGTCGAGTCCGAACGCCTCCCCGCCGGCGCCGACCCCAAGCTCCACCTCAAGCTCGGCCCGGGCGGCCTGGCCGACGTCGAATGGACCGCCCAGCTCCTCCAGCTCCGCACCGGCGGCGCCCGGCCGGAGGTCCGGGTCCAGCCCACCCTGGCCGCCCTGGACGCCCTGGTCCCGGTGGGCGCCCTCGACCCCGGCGAGGCCGCCTGGCTGGCCGACGCCTACCGCCTCTGCCTGCGCATCCGCAACCTCGCGTACCTGGTCGCGGGCCGCCCGGTGGAGACCCTCCCCACCGACCCGGTCGCCCTGGAACGCCTCGCCCGGGTCATGGGCGAGCCCGGCCGCCAGCGCCTCCTGGAGGACTACCGCCGCGCCACCCGCCGGGCCCGCCGCGTCGTCGACAAGCGGTTCTGGGACGACGCCCGGTGACCGCGCCCCTGCTGGTCTGCGTCGGCGACCTGATGGTGGACGTGGCGGTTGACGCGCCGGCGCTGGCCCGGGGCGGGGACGTGGCCGGGTCGGTGCGGTTGGGGCCGGGCGGGTCGGCCGCCAACGTGGCCGCGTGGGCGGTGGCCGGCGGGGGGCGGGCGCGGCTGGTGGCGGGGCGGGGGGACGACCTGGCCGGGCGGCTGCTGGCGGCCGCGCTGGGGGAGCGGGGGATCGAGCTGAGGCCGGAGGGGCCGGTCGGGCCGGTCAGCGGGGCCATGCTGGTGGTGACCGAGGCCGGCGAGCGGACCTTCGTGGCCGACCCGGGGGCCAACCTGGGGCTGGGGGCCGGCGAGGTCCCGGAGGCGCTGGAGGGGGCGCGGGCGGTGTTCGTGAGCGGGTACCCCCTGCTGCGGGCACCGACCCGCCGGGCGGCGGCGGCCGCAGCCGCGGCGGCCGCCCGGGCCGGAGTGCCGGCGGTGGTCGACGCCGCCTCGTGGCCGCTGCTGGGCGGCGGGGCCGGCGAGCCGGTGCTGGAGGCGGCCGCCCTGGCCGGGACCCTGGTCGCCAACCGGGAGGAGGCGGCGGCCCTGGCCGGCCGGACCGATCCGCTGGCCGCCGGGGCGGCGCTGGCCGACCGGGTGGGGACGGTGGTGGTCAAGTGCGGGGCCGAGGGGGTGGTGGTCTGCGCCGCCGACCGGCCGCCACGGCGGGTCCCGTCCCCGGCCGCCGATCCCGTGGACGTGACCGGGGCCGGGGACGCGTTCGCCGCCGGCTACCTGCTGGCCAGGGCCGGCGGGGCCGACCCGGCCGGGGCCGCCGCGGCCGGGACCGTCCTGGCCGCCCGGGCGGTGGCCACCCGGGGCGCCTGGCCGGCCCCACCGGCCCCCCTGCCGCCCACCGGCCGGCCGGGGTACCCTTGACCGCTGCCGTCAACGAGCCGACCAACGACGGGGGAACCCACCGCTCATGGACAGCCGCATCGTCGTCGCCGACCGCATCGCCAACGCCAGCGCCGTCGTCGCCCTCGAGTCCAGCGTGCTCGCCCAGGGGCTGCCGTCGCCGGCGAACCTCGAGTCCGCCGATGCCCAGCAGGCGGCGGTCGCCAAGGCCGACGCCGAGCCAGCCGTCATCGGGGTGATCGCCGGGAGGGTGATCGTCGGCGCCGACCCCCAGGAGGTGCAGACGCTGGCCTCGGGCTCGGTCCGGTGGAAGGTGACCGTGCGCGACCTGCCGTACGTGGTCGCGCGGGGCCTGGACGGGGCGACCACGGTGTCGGCGACCTCGTTCGCGGCCGAGGCGGCCGGGATCGGGGTCATGGCCACCGGCGGGATCGGCGGCATCCACTTCGGCGGCGGCGACGTCTCGGCCGACCTGCCCCAGCTGGCCCGCTCCCGGATCACGGTCGTCTGCTCGGGCCCCAAGCACGTCGCCGACGCCGCCGCCACCCTCGAGTGGATGGAGACCCACGGGGTCCAGATCGTCGGCTACCGCACCGCTCGCCTGCCCGGGTTCCTGGCCACCGGCCGGCTCCCGCTGGAGCAGGTCGCCGACGACGTCGAGCAGGTGGTGGAGCTGATCCGGGTCCGCCGGGCCCTTCAGACCCCGGGCGCCCTGGTGCTGTGCCAGGACCCGCCCGAGGGGGCGGCCATGGACGCCGAGGAGCTGGGCACCCTGGCCGCCGAGGGCGCGGCCGCGGCCCGCGACGCCGGGGTGTTCGGCAAGGCCCGGACCCCGTTCGAGCTGGACTGGCTGCACCGCCGGACCGGGGGGCGCAGCCTGGTCGCCAACCTGGCCCTGCTGGAGGCCAACGCCGGCCTGGCCGGGGAGCTCGCCGCCGGCCTGGCCGCCGGCTGAGCGGCTAGGACCGCCGCGTCCCCACGGGGACACCGCTGGCCAGCACGGCCAGGCCGAGCAGGATCAGCCCGAGCGGCACCAGGTAGTCGCCGCGCAGCCGCCACACGTCGAGCGCGTCCAGCAGGAACACGACCCCGGCGAGCACGAACAGGACCCCGACGACCAGCGACAGC
>DASZON010000437.1:0-5375 GCA_035550755.1 Actinomycetota bacterium
GAGGCCAAGCTGCGCGTCTACGACAAGGGCGCCGACCCGGTGGCCGGCGGCTTCGGCGAGTTCCAGTTCCGCCTGCGCCGCGGCGACCTGCACGTCCCCCGCACCGACCTGACCGAGCCCCTGGCCCTGGAGCTGGAGCACTTCCTGGAGTGCTGCCGCAGCGGCGCCCGCCCCCGCACCGACGGCTGGAACGGCGTCCGGGTGGTGGCCACCCTGGAGGCCGCCCAGCGCTCCCTGGAGAAGGGTGGCATCCAGGTCGAGGTCGACGCCCCCGGCCGGTAGGGACGGGTCCTCGCGGCCACACCGGGTGGATGACGCCCCGAGGGCGGCCGGGGGCGGTCCGGGGGTGGGGTGGTCAGCGCTTGGTCGACTTGTTGGCCGTACCGGCGGCCTTCTCGGTCTCCTGCTGGATCGACTCGCCGATCGCGGTGGTGGCGCCAAGCACGCTGTGGGCGAGTTGGCGCTGGGTCGAACACCGAGTCGACGACTTCGGCTGGGCTGGGCAGCTGGCTGGCACGGGCCGAGGCAGCCTGGGTGGCGCCGGGCACGAGCTGCTGGATGGTCTCGGCCCAGGTGCGCATGCCGTCGATGACGGCCTCCTGGCTCTTGCGGATGCCGTCCAGCACCTGGGTCTGGAGCTCCTGGGTGGGATCGTTCTGGGTCGACATGGATGGGTCCTCTGCGGGGTGAGGCCGCTGGTGCTCCTCGCGCATTAGACCAGCGTTCGCCGAAGGCGACGAGGTCTAACCTGGCGGGCCTTCACCGGATCGGCGGCTGGTCAGCTTTGTGCTTGTGGAGGATGACGCACCGTCGTGCCCGGGTCGCCTTGGCGGGTCTCCTGGCGCTCGCCGCGGTCGCGGTGCTTGTCGCCGAGCCGTTTCCCAAGGGCACGGTGCTGGATCGGCGGGGCGTCCTCTGTACCTTGGAGTGTTTGACGGTTAGCTTATGCCCTTGAGGTTCTTGGAGGGCGGCCATGGCACGGGTCCGAAGGCTGGGGTGGCTCACCGTCACGGCAGTTGCCGCGATGGTGCTCGCCGGTGTGGCCGGGTCGCCAGCACTGGCCGCCCCGGCCGGCTATCCGGTCACCGGGATCGACGTCTCGGCCTTTCAGGGCGACGTCGACTGGGCAGCGGTCGCTGCCGGGGGAGCGAAATTCGCCTACGCCCGGGCCAGCGAGCAGGCCGACATCCCCGACCGCTTCTTCCCCACCAACTACCGGGAGGCCAAGGCCAACGGCCTCTATGTCGGGGCCTACCACCGGGCCCGGCCGGACGTGAGCGGCGGCAAGGCCCAGGCGGACTTCTTCGTCGACAACGCGCAGTATGTCAGCGACGGCCGGACCCTCCCCCCGATGCTGGACATCGAATGGCCGCGATCAACCTGGCCGGGCCTGAACGCCTGCTACAACCTGACTCCGACCCAGCTGGCCGCCTGGATCCGGGACTTCGTCGACGAGGTGGCCAGACGCACCGGCCGGCTGGCGATGATCTACACCAACCCCAACTGGTGGAATCCCTGCACCAACCGCAACACCACCTTTGGGGCCAACCCGCTGTTCAACTCCGGTTACACCCCGAGCCCACCGCCGCCACCGGCCGGCTGGTCGACCTGGACCTTCTGGCAGTACAGCGATTCGGGGACGCTCCCCGGGGATCAAGATGTCTTCAACGGCACCTACGCGGCGCTGACTCAGCTGGCCGGTGCCGTGCCGCTCAGCCTGCGGGCCCACGCCAACGGCCGCTACGTCACTGCCGAGAGCGCCGGTCGCAAACCGCTGATCGCCAACCGGACCGCGATCGGCCCCTGGGAGCAGTTCGACCAGGTCGACGCGGGCGGCGGCGACATTGCCCTGCGGGCCCACGCCAACGGCCGCTATGTGACCGCCGAGCACGCTGGCAGCTCCTCGTTGATCGCCAACCGCGCCGCCATCGGCCCCTGGGAGCGGTTCAAGCTGGTGGTCAACGCCAATGGCAGCATCAGCCTGCTGGCCAACGCCAATGGCCGCTACGTGACGGCCGAGCACGCTGGCAGCTCGCCGCTGATCGCCAACCGCAGCGCGATCGGCCCCTGGGAACAGTTCGATCAGGTCATCCCATCCGGCGTCATCAGCCTGCTGGCCGACGCCAACCGTCGCTATGTGACGGCCGAGCACGCTGGCAGCTTCCCGTTGATCGCCAACCGCGCCGCCATTGGTCCTTGGGAGCAGTTCGACCAGGTGGACGCGGGCGGCGGCGACCTTGCCCTGCGGGCCCACGCCAACGGCCGCTATGTGACCACCGACGCGACCGGAAGCCTGCCGCTGGTTGCCAGCGCCACCGCCATCGGCCCCTTGCAGCGATTCCGGCTGATCCTCAACCCCAATGGCAGCATCAGCCTGCTGGCCGTCGTCAATGGCCGCTTTGTGACCGCCGAGCATGCCGGCAGCTCGCCGCTGATCGCCAACCGCGCCGCCATTGGTCCCTGGGAGCAGTTCTACCGGACCACGGGCTAGCCAAGACGTTCCCTCGGAGAACGGGTCTCGTCATGTTCCCAGCTGCTCGGTTGCTGGGGTGATTGCCGATCGCTTCGGAGCCGCTGTTGCCCTGACCATGCTGCTGGCTGACGCGGGCCGGGCGAGCCGCACACGCCTGGCTGCTGTGTGGGCCCTCAGCTGTGCGGGTGGCTGATGGACCGCTGGGCGAGGTCCCAGCGCCGTGTCCGGGCGGTGGGGTCTCGACCTGGGGGTTCGGCTGCTCCTGGTGGCGCCGGTAGAAGTAGCGGCCGGTCGTGCCGGCGAGCTCGGGGGCGGTCAGCAGCCACAGCGGGGTGTCGGCCCTTCGGCGAGCGAGCCGCCGCCGGCGCCGCCCATCTTGGTCGCGATCCAGCCGGGACTGCCCTCCGCGGGACCAGCTGCCCCACCGGC
Source organism: Actinomycetota bacterium (assembly GCA_035550755.1). Classification (GTDB taxonomy): domain Bacteria; phylum Actinomycetota; class CALGFH01; order CALGFH01; family CALGFH01; genus CALGFH01. The sequence continues at coordinate 2,903 of DASZON010000437.1, forward strand.
AACCCGACGGCGTCGCTGGACGGCCAGCAGCTCAACCTGAACGTCGACCGCAGCGCCACCGGGAAGGGGTTCAAGGCCACCGCCACCATCCCGGCGTCGGTCAACCCGGGCAAGCACAGCCCGTGGGCCGGCTGCGACGCCGGCTCGGCCGCTCCAGGTCCTGGAGAGGGCCCAGCCGGCCGCCGCCAAGCTGGAGTTCGGCCCCCAGCCGCCGAGTGGCCTGGCCCTGTGGTTCGGCCTGTTCTCGGGCATCGCCGTGCTGGTGGCCAGCGTCGCCATCACCACCCCGGCGCCGCTCCTGATCCCACCCGCCTGACCGGGGCCCGGCCCCGAGGAGAAGCGGGGCCGGGCCTCTTGCTTGCGACAACCGCTCCCGCGAGAAGGTAGTGTTTCGCGTCGTTAGCGCCGATCGAGGGTTGTCTGAGGGGGGCCTCGTGCGTCGTCTGCTCATCGTGGTGGTGTTCGCCCTGGTCCTGGCCGGGGGTGCTGTCGTCACCTGGAAGGCCATGGGCCAGGCCAAGCTGGTCCAGGACGACCTGACCACGGCCAGGGCCCTGCTCGCCCGCGCCGGCGGCTTCCAGTCCGGCGAGCTCGACCAGCGCGTGGCGCTGATCGACCAGGCCAGGGCCCACACCACCGCCGCCCAGCAGCGGCTCCAGCGCTCGCCGCTGCGCCAGTTCGGCGTCGTCCCGGTGGTCGGCCGCGACGTCCGGGTGGCCCAGGCCGTGGCCGCCTCGGCGACCCGGACGGCCACGGCGACCCGCGAGGTGGTGACCGCCCTCCAGCCCGTCCAGACCCGCCCCCCGACCCAGGCCTCGATCCAGCGGGCCGCCGACGCCCTCCTCGCCCTGCACGCCACCCTCGACGACGGCCTGGAGCGGGTCCGCGCCACCCGGCCGCTGGTCACCGGGTCGTCCCGGGACCAGTACCTGGAGGCGGCGACCTCGGCGAGTACCACCGCCGAGCGGGCCGGCCAGGGCCTCAAGCTGGCGGCGGGCCTGTACGGCCCGGCCGGGAGCGCCCGCTGGTTCCTGGCCTTCCAGAACCCGGCCGAGCTGCGCGGCACCGGCGGCCTGATCGGCGAGTACGGCATCCTCGAGTCGAGCCCGGCCGGCCCCAAGCTGGTCAAGGTCGACCACTACAGCGACCTCAACAACCGCACCGACGAGGGCGTGCCGCTCCCCAAGCAGGTGGCCGCCCGCTACGAGCGCTATGCGATCGGCAGCGACTGGACGGCGGTCAACATCCCCCCGGACATGCCGACCGTCGGCCGGCTCATGACCGAGCTGTACCGGCAGACCACCGGCGACCCCATCGACGGGGTGATCGCCGCCGACCCGCTGGCCGTGGCCGAGATCCTGCGCGTCGGCGGCCCCATCCAGGCCGGCGGGATCTGGATGGACGCCGACAACGTCGCCGAGGAGACCCTGGTCCGGGCCTACGTCCGCTACGAGACCGACAACCCGGCCCGCCTGCGGTTCCTGCGCGAGGTGGCCAGGTCCAGCTTCGAGGCCTTCCGGCGCGGCCTGGCCAGTAAGCCGGTCGAGCTCCTCCACAACCTGGGCGTGGCCGCCCAGGGCCGCCACCTCCAGGTCTACGTGGCCGACCCGGCCGGCCAGCGGGTGGTGGCCAGCCTCGGGCTGGACGGCAGGGCCACCGCCCCGGCCTCGGGCGACTACCTGATGCCGGTCGGGGTCAACACCGCCGCCAACAAGCTGGACGTGTTCCTGCGCCGAACCGTCCGCTGGCGGGTGCGCCTCAGCCCGGACGGGGCCGCGGAGGCGACCGCCGGCCTCACCCTGGCCAACGACGGCCCGTCGTTCGGGCTGCCCCGCTACATCATCGGCCCGTTCGACAGCGAGTTCCGCCCGGGCCAGAACCAGCAGATCGCCACCCTGTACGTGGCCGGCGGCTACGGCTTCACCCGGGCCAGCTTGGACGGCCACCCGGTCGAGGCCGAGGCCCAGGCCGACTTCGGCGGCCTCGCCCTCACCCAGGAGGTCAGCATCCAGTCCCGGTCGTCGGTCACCCTCGGCTACCAGCTCACCCGGCCGGCGGCCGCCGAACGGCTCGGCAACAACCGGCTCCGCTACCGGCTCCTGCTCCGGCCCCAGGCGACGGCGCGACCCGACCAGGCCCGGATCGCCGTCGAGGCACCCCCTGGCTGGCGCTTCACCGGGCTCCCCCCGAAGGCCCGGGTCACCGGGAGCGAAGCCGCCTGGGCGGGCTCGTTCGACCGCGAGCGCGAGCTGGTCTTCGACCTCGCCCGCCGCTGACCGGCGGCACCGCCTGACCGGCCTACAGCAAAGGGATGGTTGACGGGATCGAACTTGTCGAGGCGATCGACCGAGTTGTATGGTGCCCGAGTTCTTGCACCGGAACCAGGTGGCGGAGCGGCACCGGCCGTCGCCCGAGGGGGCCATAGGTCCCGGTCGACAAGGAGGAGTTCCCGCATGCGGAAACTGGTTTCCGC
>DASZON010000438.1:0-4439 GCA_035550755.1 Actinomycetota bacterium
GGCCAGCTCGTGGAAGTCGCCGGCGGCCAGCAGCAGCTCGAGCGGGGCCAGGGGCCCGCGGGCGTACAGGTCGCGGACGTCGCCGGCGTACTCGTCCTTGGTCGTCTGGAGGGCGAGCTCGGACTCCTCCAGCTCGGCCTGGTGGCGGTGGGCCGCCTGGATGAGCCCGTCCAGGCGGGCCTGGGCGGCGCTGTGGGCCTCGGCCAGGGTCTCCACCCTGACGTCGAGCCGGTCCACCTCGCGCTGGAGGCGGGCCGCCTCGGCCCGGGCGGCGGCCAGGGCGTCGGGGCCCGACCGGTGGGAAGCCGGCGGCTCCGGGTCGGCCAGGGAGGCGGGCACGGGCAGCACGGCGGTGAGCGCGGCCAGGGCGAGCGCGACCACGGCGGGTCGCAGCCAGCGCCGGACGGGCCTGCACGGTTCCATGCAACCGTTGTCGACCTGCGCGAACCCCATCTTGACGGTCCGGTCGGCCTATCCTTGTGGGGAAGCGACCGACAAGGAGTGCGACGTGAGCGACCAGCACCCGACCGTGCCCAGCTGGACACCGGAGCCGCCCCCGCCGCCGGCCAGTCGACGGCGGTTCGTGCCCGGGCTGGTGGCGGCGCTGATCGCCGTCGTGGTGCTGTTCGGCGGGGTGGGGCTGTTCGCCGCCCGCCAGACCGCCGCCACCGCCCAGGGGGCGGCCTCCCCCGAGGCGGCCGCCACCGGACTGCTGACCGCCCTGGGCAGCCAGGACCTGGACCGGGCGGCCCAGTTCCTCGACGACGAGGAGGCGCTGCTGCTGCGCACCTACGGCGACCGGGCCACGGCCCTGCTTGCCGGGCGCATGACCGGGGCCACCGGCCAGCCCATGTCCGGCTTCGAGCTGACCGCCCGCGACCTGCGGTTCCAGCGGGTGGCCGGCCTCGGCGGGGCCGACGTGGCCGTGGTCGAGCTGGCCGGTGGCACGATCGGCGGCCGCGACGCCCGCGGGGCCAAGCTGGAGCTGCCCGCGGCCGAGCTCAACCGCCGCCTCTCCGACAGGTCCAAGGGGGCGATCAAGGCCCTGCGGGTCGTGACCGTCCGCTCCGGCGACCGCTGGCAGGTCTCGCTGCTGGCCTCGGCCGCCGAGTACGGCCGCCTGGCCGCCGGCGCCGCCGAGCCCGACTGGGACCGGCTCGCCGGCACCAGCCTGCCGGCGGCTCCCGGCGCGGCCTCGCCCGAGGCCGCCGTCACCGGCCTGGTCGACGCCGCCGGCCAGGGCCAGCAGGCCGTCCGGGAGCGGCTCTCGCCCGCCGAGCAGGGTGTCCTGGCCGCCTACGGGCCGCTGCTGGAGCGCAAGGGCGCGACCCCGCCCATGGGGACGGTGCGCGTCGAGGGCCTCGAGACCAGGACCGAGCCGCTCGGCGACGACGTGGCCAGGGTCGCGGCCACGGCCGGCCGGGTGGCCGGGCCCATGCTCCAGCGGTCGGTCCCGCTCGACCAGGCGGCGGCCAAGGGACAGGCGCCCTCGGTGGTGACCATCCGACAGGACGGGACGTGGTATCCATCCCTGGTGTTCACTGTCACCGACTGGATGCTCACCCGAGCAGAAGGAACGCACCCGTGACCCAGATCCTGCTGGTCGCCGACGAGCCAGGCTTCCGCGACCGCCTCGGCCTCGCCCTGGAGCGCCTGGAGCTCAGCGGCGAGGAGGTCTCGTTCCTGGAGGCCGCCAACGGCAACGACGCCCTGGTCCTGGCCGAGACCCGGTACCCCGACCTGGTGGTCGCCGACGTGTCGGTCACCCCCTACGGCGGCTTCGGCCTGACCCGGGACCTCAAGGCCAACCCCGAGACCGCCTGCCCGGTCATCCTGGTCCTCGACCGCTACCAGGACGAATGGCTCGGCCGCTGGTCCGGCGCGGACGCCCTCGTCTACCGCCCGGTCGACCCGTTCGCCCTCGCCCAGGTGGCCAGCCAGCTGCTGGAGGAGGAGCAGGGCGAGGCTCCCCTCGAGGAGGCGGCCACATGAGCCTCCCCGCCCACTGCGGGTCGTGCCGGCGGGAGCTGCTCCTGTCCCAGCTCCTCGACCCGGTCGAAGGCTTCCGCTGCCCGTTCTGCGGGTTCGCGTTCGCCCCCTCGTACGCCACCGTCGCCCCCGGGGTCACCGCGCGGATCCTGCGGAGCCACGGGGAGCTGGTGCGGGCGCTGGCAGAGCTGCAGTCGATGGTCGGCGGGCGGCTCCTGATCGACCGGTCGGCGGTGGTCGGCCCGGTGGCCGACACCCTGCCGTCGGAGCCGCAGCCGGCCTGACCGGACGGGATCCGGGGGGTCGGCCGAGCCCCGGTCCCTGGGGTTGAGAGTGGCCGGGGGCGCGCCGGTCGGAGCCCACGACGCGGCGGCGCCCCCGGACCGGTCAGCGGTCCTCCTCGTCCTCGGGTGGCAGGACCGCCCGGACCCGGCGGCGCAGGTCCGCCGCCTGGAGCAGGCACACCTCGCAGAGGATGGTGAGGACCACCACCAGGCAGATGAGGACCGCCACGACCACCCGCACCGGTCCACCTCCTTGTCACAGCCGCCTGGTAGGTTGCGCGCCGCTCGAACGTTCGTGCGAGAACCTCCCGCCCGCTGACGCGGATGTCCAGCGAATCCGTGCGAACGTTTTGCGAAGGAATATTCCTGAGGAGGAATGCCCCAAATGCCCGCTTCCCGAGGGCCTGACCCGGCCCGGTCCGTGACGGCCTGCCTCGGCACCCTGCTCCGCCACCTCCGTGTCCTCCAGGGCCTCACCCAGACCGAGCTCGGCCGCGGCACCGGCTTCGACGGGTCCTACATCGGCGCCACCGAGCGCGCCGCCGTCCGCCCCTCCCGCGTCCTGATCGAACGCTGCGACCACACCCTCCAGGCCGGCGGCGCCCTCCTCACCCTCTGGCCCCTGGCCGACCGCGAATGGGTCACCCGGACAGCCCCCACCCCGCCCGGCCCCGGGGAGCGCCCCGGTTCGGACGCCATGCCCCGCTGTCCGGTCGCCCCCGGGTTGGCGGCCGGCGCCCCGCCCGGCCTCGGCGGCCACCTTCGGGCCGACCCGGTGCTGGAGGCGATGGAGCTGGCCAGACAGGCCGAGGCGTCCGAGGTGGGCGAGGAGACGATGGCCGTGCTGGAGCGGGCGGTGGCCCGGCTCGAGCGGGCGGCCCTGGCCACGCCGCCCGAGGAGCTCATCCCGTCCGTCCGAGCCCGGCGGTGCCATGCCGGGCGCCTGCTCGAGCGGCCGCTGACCCTGGGGCGGCACCGGCGGCTGCTGGTCGCCGCCGGGTGGCTGTCACTGCTGCTGGCCCGCCTGCACTTCGACGCCGGCGACCGCGAGGCGGCCGAGGCCGACCGCGACAGCGCCTTCCGCCTTGCCGGCCAGGCCGATCACGCCGAGCTGGCCGCCCTGGCGGTCGAGCTGCTGACCTCCTGGGCCTTCGCCGACGGCCGCTTCGACGACGCCCTGACCCTGGCCCGCACCGGACAGGACCTGGCCCCGCCGGCCAGCGCCGCCGCTCTCCAGCTCGCCCTCGACGAAGCCGAGGCCCTGGCGTCACTCGGCCGCCGCGAGGAGGCCGCCGCCGCCCACCACCTGGCCGCCCTCACCCGCGCCATGCTCCCGGACGCAGCCGCCTCGTAGCCGCTGACCGTGCCGCTGCCCGTCGGGTTGCGCCCGGTATTGCGCCGGTCGATTAGGCTTGCGCCGACAGCATCCGCCTGACCCGGGAGCTCGCCGTGTCGGACCCGTTCGCCTGGCCCACTGTGCTCGGGCCCCTCCTGCGCCGCGAGGACCTCAGCGAGGAGCAGGCCGGCGCCGCCATGGGCTCGGTGCTGGCCGGAGAGGCCACACCCGCCCAGATCGCCGCCTTCGCGACCGGCCTGCGCATCAAGGGCGAGACCGCGACCGAGGTCACCGGCCTGGTCAGGTCGATGCTGGCCGCGGCCGCGCCGCTCGAGGTCCCGGGGCCGCTGCTCGACACCTGCGGCACCGGCGGGGACCGGGCCGGGACCTTCAACGTCTCCACCCTGACCGCGCTGGTCGCCGTCGGGGCCGGCCAGCGGGTGGTCAAGCACGGCAACCGGGCCATGTCCGGCCGCTGCGGCAGCGCCGACCTCCTGGAGGCCCTCGGGATCGCGATCACCCTGCCCCCCGAGGGGGTCGCGGCCACCGTCGCCGAGGTGGGTATCGGCTTCTGCTTCGCCCCCGTGTTCCACCCGGCCATGCGCCACGCCTCCAGCACCCGGCGCGAGCTGGGCGTGCCCACCGTGTTCAACTTCCTCGGCCCTCTGACCAACCCGGCCAGGGCCGCCCACCAGGCCCTCGGCGTGGCCGACCCGCGCATGGCCCCGATCATGGCCGAGGTCCTGCGGCGCACCGGCGTCCACCACGCCCTGGTCTTCTACGGCCACGACGGCCTCGACGAGCTGACCACCACGACCACCTCGACCCTG
>DASZON010000439.1:0-1951 GCA_035550755.1 Actinomycetota bacterium
CTGGGGACCGGCTCCAACCGGCGCCGCCGCCAGCGGGGCGCCGGCTCGTCGTCGACGTCGCCCGGGTCCGGGTCCCAGGCCGGACCCGGCAGCAGGTCATCGAGCGCGTTGTAGGCGCCCATCCGCTTGGGTCTGGCCATCCGCGGCACTCCTCGCGTCGAACTCTGCCGCGGCGGCCCGGTAGTCGTCCGCCACGGAGCTGTCTGGGGCGTAGATGGTGACCGGCAGACGATGCCCCGGCGCCTCGGCGACGCGGACACTCTCACGGATCATCGTCTGCATGACCACGTCGCCGAACCGTTCGCGCAGGCTCTCCACGATCTCCCGTGACAGGGCCGTGCGCCGGTCGACCTGCGAGGCCAGCACGCCCGAGAGCCGCAGGCGCCGGTTGAGGCGGAGCTTGACGGTGTCGATGGTCTGGTTCAGGGCGACCAGCCCGGCCAGCGGCATGACCCGGGTCTGGACCGGGATGAGGACCTCGTTGCAGGCGGCCAGGGCCGAGTAGCAGAGCAGCCCCAGGGCCGGCGGGCAGTCCATCAGGACGTAGTCCCAGCCGTCGGGGGGCAGCTCGTCCACGGCCTGGCGCAGGATCATCTCGGCCCCGGCCTGACTGGCGGCGTTCCGCTCGGCCCTCGTCATCCACGAGGACGACGGCACCAGGTCGAGGTTGTCCACGCCGGTGGCGCGGACCGCCTTCTCCAGTGGGGCCCCGTTCTCGAAGACCTCGTAGAGGGCGCGGGCGTCGACGGTCCCCAGCCAGGTGCTGGCGTTGGCCTGGGGGTCCAGGTCGACCACGAGCACCCGCCGGCCCTGCTCGGCCAGGGCGGCGCCCAGGTTGACCACGGTCGTCGTCTTCCCAACGCCGCCTTTCTGGTTGGCGACGGCGACTCGCCGCATGTGCACCACCTGTGGATAGGCGTTGTGAGCTGGCGGAAGGGTACAACACGGATCCTGCCGCGTCGGGGAGGTTGGGAGGGTTTAGCATCGTCGGATGGCGACCCACCGCTTCGAGACCGAGCTCCAGGCCGAGGGGAGCGGGGTGTTCTTCGAGGTCCCCCTGGACGTGCCGGCCGTCTTCGGCAAGGCCAGAGCCCCGGTCAGGGGGACCATCAACGGCCAGCCGTTCCGTTCCACCGTCGCCGTCTACGGCGGCCGCTCCTACCTACCGGTCAACAAGGCCCTGCGCGAGGCCGCCGGGGTCGCGGCCGGCGACGCCGTGGTAATCGAGCTGGAGGCCGACGACCGGCCCCGCACCGTCGACCCGCCCCCGGACCTGGCCGCCGCCCTGGCCGGCGACCCCGAGGCCAGGACCGCCTTCGACGGGCTCTCCTTCACCCACCAGCGCGAGTACGCCGAGTGGGTGGCCGAGGCCAGGCGCGAGTCGACCCGGCGCCGCCGGGTCGTCCAGGCCGTCCAGATGCTCCGCGACGGCCGCCGCCACCCCTAGGGGCTGAGGGAGTCGGGCCGGGGCGCGACCTGCTTCGCCCGTTGCCCGGGCAGGGGGCTGCGCGTCGTCGCCTCGGCCACCAGGCCGCCGTTGGCCCTGGCCCAGTCGGTCAGGGCCGTCACCGGCTCGCGGAGGCTGGACCCGAGGGGCGACAGCGAATACTCGACCCGCGGCGGCACCTCGGGGAAGATGCGCCGCTCGACCAGGCCGGCGCGCTCCAGCTCACGCAGCGTCCGGGTGAGCATCTTGCCCGAGATGCCCCCGATCCGCTGGCGCAGCCAGGAATGCCGCTTGGGCCCGTCGACCAGGCAGCCGGCGACCAGCACGGCCCACTTGTCGGCGATCAGGTCAAGGGCGACCCGTGACGGGCAGCGGGCGCTGTACACGTCCGCTCCGGCGCGCGGGTCGGCCTGTCCCGTTATGTGAGACATGTGGCGAGCATACCTCGTACCACATGGGTTGCTGAACTCCCCTTGGTAACTTATGGTGCCCTTGGGAACGCAA
>DASZON010000440.1:0-2170 GCA_035550755.1 Actinomycetota bacterium
CACCGTGGTCAGGGCGGTGCGGGCCTGGACGGCCTTGACCCGGCCGTAGAAGGGGGTGAGGACCACGATCGTCCCGGCCCCGGTCCGGGCCAGGGCGCCCTCCAGCTCCTGCTCGGTGTAGATCGGGTTGAGGGGGACCAGGATCGCCCCCGCCTTCCAGGCCCCCAGCTCGCAGACGAGGAACTGGGGGCAGTTGGGCAGCAGCACCGCCACCCGGTCGCCCCTGGCGACCCCGAGGCCGGCCAGGGCGGCCGCGAAGGCGTCGCTGGCCCGCTCCAGCTCGCCGTGGCTGACGGTGCGCCCCTTGAACAGCAGGGCCGGGGCGTCCGGGCGCTGGGCGACCGCCTCGGCCACGTCGTCCAGCAGCGTCCGGTCCGGGTAGGGCGCGAGCGTCGCCGGGACGCCCGCGTCGTAGTGGTCAAGCCAAGGTGCCGCCGCCATGCGTCGCCTCCTGCCCGGAATGCCGCCGCCTTCTGCCGGGTCAGCCTACCCGGACAGCGACTCCACGGGAGCGACCGCGTTGGGGAGGCGGAACCCGCCGTCGGCCAGCGTCTTGCCGAGCAGCTCGGTCATGGCCGCGGCCGTCAGCGGCCGCGAGAAGTGGAAACCCTGCCCGTCCCGGCAGCCCAGGGCGACCAGGCTGGCTGCCTGCTCGGGGTGCTCGATGCCCTCGGCCACGGCGTGGAGCTGGAGGGTGTGGCTCAGCTTGACGATGGCGTGGGCCAGGGCGGTGTCCTCCCGACCCCGGCCGATCCCGTCCACGAACGCCTTGTCGATCTTGAGCATGTCGATCGGGAACCGGCGCAGGTAGCTCAGGGACGAGTAGCCGGTCCCGAAGTCGTCGATGGCCAGGAGGACCCCGAGGCCCTTGAGCTCCCGGAGCCGGGCGCTCATGGCCTCGATGTCGCTCACCAGCACGCTCTCGGTGATCTCGAGGGTGAGCAGCCGCGGCGACAGCCTGGCCGTCTCCAGGGCCTGGACCACCTCGCCGACCAGCTGCGGCTCCTCGAGCTGGCGGCCGGACAGGTTGACGTGGACCAACAGGGGCGGGGCGTCGGGGAACTGGTCCTGCCAGCGCCGGGCCTGCAGGCAGGCCTGGAGCAGCACCCAGCGGCCGATCGGGCCGATCAGCCCCTGCTCCTCGGCCAGGGGGATGAACGCCGGCGGGCCCAGCAGCCCCTTGGCGGGGTGGTCCCAGCGGACCAGCGCCTCGACCCGGGTGATGCGGCCCGACACCAGCTCGACGATCGGCTGGTAGTGCAGCACCAGCTGGTCGCGGTCGGCCACGTGGCGCAGCTCGGCCTCCAGCTCCAGGCGCTGGAGCATGTCCTCGTGCATGTCGGGATGGAACAGCTCGTAGCGGTCCTTGCCCCCGGCCTTGGCCGCGTACATGGCCACGTCGGCGTTGCGCAGCAGCTCCTCGGCCTCGTTGGCGCCGGGCCGGCCGACGGCCGCGCCCAGGCTGGCCTTGATCGGGATGGTGCGGCCGTTGAGGCCGAACGGCTGGTGCAGGGTGTCGAGGATGCGGGCGGCGACCCCGCCGGCCGCGTCGGCGTCGGTGACCCGCTCCAGCAGGACGGCGAACTCGTCGCCGCCGAGGCGGGCGGCGGTGTCGCTGGGGCGCAGGCAGCCCTGGAGCCGCCGGGCCGCGGCCACCAGCAGCTGGTCGCCGGCGGCGTGGCCGAGGCTGTCGTTGACGTGCTTGAAGTCGTCCAGGTCGATGAACAGCACGGCCAGGTCGGCCGGGTCGGAGCGGGCCAGGGCGTGCTCCACCCGCTCGGTGAACAGGGTCCGGTTGGCCAGCCCGGTCAGGCCGTCGTGGAAGGCCTGGTGGACGAGCTGGGCCTCGAGCTCCTTGCGGTCGGAGACGTCGCGGGTGTTCAGCACCAGCCCGCGCACGTTGGCGTCCTCGAGCAGGTTGGCGGCCACCGTCTCCGAGTGCAGCCAGGTGCCGTCGCGGTGGCGGACCCGCCAGGTCTCGGCGGCCGTCACCCCCGGCCGCAGGGCCGCCTCGGCCACGAACCGGGCGACCCGCTCGCGGTCGTCGGGGTGGACCAGGGTGAGGGGGTCGCCGTCGACCAGCTCGCCCGGGTCGTAGCCGAGCACCCGGCGGACCGACTCGCTGTGGTAGCGGACGGCCCCGTCGGCGTCGACGATGCTGATCACGTCC
>DASZON010000441.1:0-4062 GCA_035550755.1 Actinomycetota bacterium
CGGCCAGCTGGCCGGCCACGGTCGCCTCCTCGGGGGTGGCCACGGCCCCGAGCAGGACCACGTCGTCGTCGCGGGTCGCGACCTCGATCCGCTCGTCCCCGACCCGGGTCGACACCCGCAGCCGCTCCCGGATCCGCTCCAGGACATCAACGTCGACAGCCATCCGGCTCGGTCCTCCTCGTGGTCCGCCGGCGTCGCTCGCCGGCCGCGCACCCCTACCCCGAACACGGCCAAGGGAATCAGCTGGGGCGTTCGCGCTCCAGGCGCGCCTCCTCGACGTCCAGGTCGTGGTCGAGGCGCCGGGCCACCTCGGGGGTGACCTGGCCCCGCTCGCGGAGGCGCCGCAGCTCCTCCCGCTGGGCACCGAGCAGGTCGGAGACCAGGTCGTGGAAGGCCAGGCTGGCGTCGGGCTGGCCGTCCTCGGCCTCGCGGTCAAGCTGGGCCAGCCGCGACCGGTAGCGGTCGCGGAGCCGGTCCACCAGCTCGGCCGGGACGCCGTCGGACTCGGGGTCGAGGCCGTCCAGGTGGTCGAGGGCGACCTCGGACAGCCGGGCCAGGGCCCGGCGGCCGTCGCCGGCCGACCCGTCGTCGTCGGCCGACACCCCGAGCCGGCGGATCACCAGCGGCAGGGTCAGCCCCTGGCCGACCAGGGTGACCACGATCACCGAGAAGGCCAGGAACACCACCAGGTTGCGGTCCGGGAACGGGCTGCCGTCCTCGACCTGGGTCGGGATGGCCAGGGCGAGGGCCAGCGACACCACCCCGCGCATGCCGGCCCAGCCGATCACCGTGACCCACCCCCAGCCCGGGAACGGGTCGCGCTCGCGCAGCCGCGCCGACAGCCGCGGCAGCCAGCTCGCCGGGTACACCAGGGCCAGGCGGACCACGATCACCACCAGGTTGAGGGCCAGGGCGGCCATGGCCAGGTCGGCCAGGGAGCGGCCCTCGATCCCCTCGACCACGGTCCGCAGCTGGACCCCGATGAGCACGAACGACAGCCCCTCGAGCACGAACACCAGCCAGTCCCAGAGCTGGCGGGCCTGGAGCCGGGCCCCCGAGGAGATCGACCCCCAGTGGCGGGTCATCAGCAGCCCGCAGGTCAGCACGGCCAGCACGCCCGAGACGTTGACCCGCTCGGCGGCCAGCCAGGCCACGTACGGCATCAGGAACTTGACGGTGTTCTCGACCGGCGCCTCGGAGACCCGGCGCAGGATGCGGCTGCCGACGAAGCCGACGGCCAGGCCCACGGCCGTACCCCCGACGCCGGCCACGGCCAGCTCGACCCCGGCGTGGCCGAGCGAGAAGGTGCCGGTGACGGCCGCGGCCACCGCCACCCGGTACAGGACCAGGGCGGTGGCGTCGTTCAGCAGCCCCTCGCCCTCCAGGATGGTGACCATCCTCCGGGGCAGGCCGAGGCGGCCGGCGACCGCGACCGCGGCCACCGGGTCGGGCGGGGACACGATCGCCCCCAGCATCACCGCCACCGCCCAGGTCAGCCCGAACACCTCGTGGCCCAGCACCGCCACCGCGGCCGTGGTCACCAGCACCAGCCCGACCGCCAGCAGGGCGATCGGTCGCAGGTTCCTGCGCAGCTCGCGGGGGTCGGTGTGCAGGGCCGCCCAGTACAGCAGCGGGGGCAGGAACAGGGCCAGGATCAGCTCGGGGTCGAGCTCGACGTCGGGGAGCCCGGGGATCAGCGCCACGGCCAGGCCGGCCAGCACCAGCAGCACCGGCTCGGGGATGGCGGTGCGCCCGGCCAGGCGGACCACCACCACCACGGCGGCGAGCAGGCCGACCAGCAGCTCAAGGTTCTCCATGTCGCGGCAACGGTGGCACGTGCCGGGTCCGGCCGCCAGCGGTCGTCCACAAGGGGCGTTTCGCCGGATGCCGCGCGTGGAAGAGCCTCACCATGGACGACCAGCACCACCCCCACGAACAGGAGTGGACCGGCACCCTGCCCGAGGTCGACGAGCAGACCTTCCTGCGGGTGCTGGCCGACGCCATCCGGGTCGCCGGCGGCACCGGCCTGCCCCACGCCTTCATGGGTGGGATCGCCTCGACCGCCCTCGGCCGGCCCCGCTGGACCCACGACATCGACCTGTGCGTGCGCCGCGACGACGCCCGGCCGATGCTGGCCGCCTTCGCCGACGCCGGCTACGACACCGAGGAGACCGACCCGGCCTGGCTCTACAAGGCGATGCGGGACGGGGTCCTGGTCGACGTCATCTTCGAGAGCACCGGCGGGATCGTGCTCGACGACGACATGCTGTCGCGGGTCCGCCGGGCCAGCTTCGGCAACCTCCAGCTCAACGTCCTCGGGCCCGAGGACCTGCTGGTGATCAAGGCGATCGTCCACCGCGAGCACCGCCAGCGGCACTGGTTCGACGCCCTCGCCCTGGTCGAGACGGGCGAGCTCGACTGGTCGTACCTGCTCCAGCGGGCCGCCCCCAGCCCGCGCCGGGTGGCCAGCCTGCTGCTGTACGCCCAGACCGACGGCCTGCGGGTCCCCGACTGGGTGATCGAGTCGCTGCTGGACCAGGCCCGCGAGCAGGAGACCGGCACCGACATGCCCGACGAGTACCTGGTCGCCCACGCCGGCGAGGCCCTGGCCACCGACCCGCGCACCGCCGAGCTGGAGCTGGACGTCAGCGTCGACGGCCGCGAGGTCGTGCTGACCGGGACCGTGGCCACCCCCGAGCGCCAGGCCGCCGTGGGCGCGGTCGTGGCCAGGGCCCTGCCCGGCCGCGAGATCCGCAACCTGACCACGGTCGACGACGAGGCCGCGGAGCCGTTCGTGGAGACGCTGCCGTGATCCGGGTCGCGGCCGTCGGCGACCTCCACGTCGGCCTGGACTCGGCCGGCCGGCTGGCCCCGCGCCTGGCCGGGCTGGCCGGCCACGCCGACCTGTTCCTGCTCGCCGGCGACCTGACCCACCGGGGCCGGCCAGAGGAGGCCAAGGTCCTTGCCGGGGAGCTCGCCGGGATCGGCGTCCCCACCATCGCCGTGCTCGGCAACCACGACTACCACTCCGACGAGCAGGACGCGGTCACCGAGGTCCTGGAGGACGCCCGGATCAAGGTCCTGGAGGGCGACGCGGTGGTGGTCGAGGTCCGCGGCCGCCGGGTCGGCATCGCCGGCACCAAGGGGTTCGGCGGCGGCTTCCCCGGGGCCAGCGCCAGCGACTTCGGCGAGCCCGAGATGAAGGCGTTCGTCGGCCACACCAAGACCCTGGCCGGCCGGCTGGAACGAGCCCTGGACAGCCTCCACACCGACCGGCGGATCGCTCTGCTCCACTACTCGCCGGTGGCCGAGACCCTGGCCGGGGAGCCGCGCGAGATCCACGCCTTCCTCGGCAGCTACCTGCTGGGCGAGGCGGTCGACCGGGCCGGGGCCGACCTGGTCGTCCACGGCCACGCCCACCGGGGCAGCCGCAACGGCGCCACCGCCGGCGGGGTCCCGGTCCGCAACGTCGCCGCCCCAGTGATCGGCCGCGGCTACGAGGTGTTCCACTTCGACACCGAGAACGCCCCGGCCTGAGCCACCCGGACCCGAGCCGCGCGTGTTTGCTCCCCTGGTGTTCGGGCTAGGCCACCAGCACAGGCACGGCGGCCGGGAGGTGGCGGGTGAGCGACGTGAAGACGGGGGTCATCGAGACCCGGATCCCGGGGCGGCTCGACCGGCTGCCCTGGTCACGGTGGCACTGGATGGTGGTGATCGGGCTCGGCACGGTCTGGATCCTCGACGGGCTCGAGGTCACCATCGTCGGGGCCATCGCCAGCCGCCTGACCGACCCCGACAGTGGCCTCGGTCTCAGCGACAGCCAGGTCGGCCTGGCCGCCGCCATCTACGTCCTCGGTGCGTGCCTGGGGGCCCTGTTCTTCGGCTACCTGACCGACCGGTTCGGGCGCAAGAAGCTGTTCATCATCACCCTGGTCCTGTACCTGGTGGCCACGGTGCTGACCGCGTTCTCGATGAACCCGCTGTGGTTCTACGCCTGCCGGTTCCTCACCGGGGCCGGCATCGGCGGCGAGTACGCGGCCATCAACTCGGCCATCGACGAGC
>DASZON010000442.1:0-27624 GCA_035550755.1 Actinomycetota bacterium
CCACCGCCGTGCTCGGCGGCCTCACCTACAACTACCTGCCGTTCATGGTCCTGCCGCTGTACGTCGCCCTGGAACGGGTCGACCCCAGCCTGGTCGAGGCCGCCCACGACCTGTTCGCCAGCCGGGCCAGCGCCTTCCGCAGGGTGGTGTTCCCGCTGTCGCTGCCGGGGGTGTTCGCCGGCGTGCTGATCACCTTCGTGCCGGTCGCGTCCGACTTCGTCAACTCCAGCATCCTCGGCGGCACCAGCACGACCATGATCGGCAACGTCATCCAGACCGTGTACCTGAGCAACAACAACTACCCGCTCGCCTCGGCCATGTCGTTCCTGCTGATGGCCGCCCTCCTGATCGGCATCTTCATCTACGCCAGGGCGCTCGGCACCGAGCAGGTGATGGAGGTGGCCCAAGGGTGAGCACGGTCGCCACACGGCAGGCGCCGCCCGAGGTCGCACCGGCCCCGGCCGTCCCCGGCGGGCGGCGCCGCTGGACCCGGCTGATCCTGCCCACCTACACGTGGCTGATGATCTTCTACTTCAGCCTGCCCATCCTGGTCATGATCGTGTTCGGCTTCAACGACATCCAGGGCCGCCTCAACCTTCGCTGGCAGGGCTTCACCCTCCGATGGTACCGGGAGCTGTTCTCCATCCCCGGGCTGACCACCGCCCTGCGCAACTCCCTGCTGATCGCCGTGGTCTCGATGGTCATCTCGACCGTGCTCGGGACCATGATCGGCCTGGCCCTCGGCCGCTACCACTTCCGCGGCAAGAGCATCTACGACCTGACGATCTTCAGCGCCATCTCGGCCCCGGAGCTGGTGCTGGGGGCGTCGCTGCTGTCGCTGTTCGTGACCACCCAGTTCGTCCGCGGGTTCGCCACCATCCTCATCGCCCACGTCGCCTTCAGCATCCCGTTCGTGGCCGTGACCGTCCGGGCCCGGGTGCTCGGCCTCGACCCGACCCTGGAGGAGGCCGCCCAGGACCTGGGCGCCGACCCCTGGACGACCTTCCGCAAGATCACCCTGCCCCTGCTGGCCCCCGGGATCACGGCCGGGGCGCTGCTCGCCTTCGCCCTGTCGATCGACGACTACGTGGTCACCAGCTTCGTCAACGGCCAGGTCGAGACCTTCCCCCTCTGGGTGTACGGGGCCACCCGGGTCGGGGTGCCGCCTCAGGTGAACGTGATGGGCACGCTGATCTTCCTCGGAGGCGTCGCCATCGCGGTGGGCAACGCGGTGGCGGCCCGCCGGCAGCAGGCATGACCGACCGCCGGAGCAACGGCACGAGCAAGGAGCAGGCAATGGCGCTTCGCAAGCTGCAGAACTTCATCGGGGGCGAGTACCGCGACGCGGCCGACGGGCGCACGGCCACCCTGGTCAACCCCTCCACCGGCGAGGGGTTCGCCGATGCCCCGGTCTCGGGGCGGGCCGACGTCGACGCGGCCATGCAGGCGGCCGTGCGCGGCTTCGAGACCTGGCGCGACGCCACCCCCTCGGAGCGGAGCCTGGCCCTGCTGAGGATCGCCGACAAGCTGGAGGAGCGGGCCGACGAGCTGGTCCGGCTGGAGAGCGAGAACACCGGCAAGCCCTTCCAGCTCACCATGGACGAGGAGGTGCCGCCGGCGATCGACCAGATCCGCTTCTTCGCCGGCGCCGCCCGCATGCTCAACGGGCTCTCCACCGGCGAGTACATGGCCGGCCACACCTCGATGATCCGGCGCGAGCCGATCGGGGTCTGCGCCCAGGTCACCCCCTGGAACTACCCGTTCATGATGGCCGTGTGGAAGTGGGCCCCGGCGATCGCGGCCGGCAACGCGGTCGTCCTCAAGCCCAGCGACACCACCCCGGTGACCACGGTGTGGATGGCCGAGCTGATGAGCGAGTTCCTGCCCGACGGGGTCATCAACGTCATCTGCGGCGACCGCGAGTCCGGGGCCACCCTGGTGTCCCACCCGACCCCGGCGATGGTGTCGATCACCGGCAGCGTCCGGGCCGGCAAGGAGGTCGCCCGGGCCGCCGCCGACGACCTCAAGCGGGTCCACCTGGAGCTGGGCGGCAAGGCCCCGGTGATCGTGTTCGACGACGCCGACGTCGGCGCCGCGGCCGAGATGATCGCCGCCACCGGCTACTTCAACGCCGGCCAGGACTGCACCGCCGCCACCCGGGTGCTGGCCGGGGGCGGGGTCCACGACGAGTTCCTGGCCGCCCTGGTCGACCAGGCCAAGGGCACCGCCACCGGCCCGCCGGAGGACACCGACGCCGCCTACGGGCCCCTCAACAACGCCAACCAGCTGGCCCGGGTCGAGGGCTTCCTGGACCGCGCCCCCGGCCACGCCGAGGTCGCCACCGGCGGCCACCGGGTCGACCGCGGCGGCTTCTTCTACGAGCCCACCGTGGTCCACGGCCTCGAGCAGGACGACGAGATGATCCAGCAGGAGGTCTTCGGCCCGGTCATCACCGTCCAGCGCTTCGACGACGAGGAGAAGGCCCTGGCCTGGGCCAACGGGGTCGAGTACGGCCTCGCCTCCAGCGTCTGGACCCGCGACCACGGGCGCGCCATGCGCATGGCCAGGGCCCTCGACTTCGGCTGCGTGTGGATCAACACCCACATCCCCCTGGTCGCCGAGATGCCCCACGGCGGCTTCAAGCACTCCGGCTACGGCAAGGACCTCAGCCTCTACGGGTTCGAGGACTACACCCGCGTCAAGCACGTCATGTCGAACATCGAGGGGTAGCCGGCCCGGTCAGGAGACGGGCTGGCCGAGCTCGTCGATGGCGACCCGCATGGGGACCGACACCTGGCCGTCGGCTGAGGAGAGCGTGCCGGCGTAGGTGTCGTTGGGGGCCCGGTGGCAGTCGACGGTGACGTGGACGGCCAGGTCCCCGGCGTCCGCCGCGGCCCGGGCGGCCACCTCCACCGGCTCCAGCCGGATCTTCGAGCTCGGGATGCAGAACCCGAACAGCTCGCCGACCAGGTCGGAGGCGCGCAGCTCGAGGGCGACCCCGGCCGGGACGGCGACGGTGACGCCGAAGCGCCGTGGCGGCGGGTGGGTCCCGGCGCTGCCGTAGGACAGCATGGCCAGGTTGTCCGAGAGCACCCCGGCGGTCCTGATGCTGTTCTTGACCCAGATCCGCAGGAGCCCGACCTGGCCGGCGGCGAGGTCGTCGGCCCCGTAGTGTCCAGAGGCCAGCAGGTCGGCCTGGCCCTTGGCGAGCTTGGCCAGGTCGGTCCACCACATCGCGGCCGCGCCTGCGGCCTGCTCGACCGCCTCCGACAGCAGCGACTGGGGGCGGCCCTGATCGTCCGGGGGGCGGGGCGGGCTCATTGGCGGGGGCTCCGGCGGCGGGCCAGGACCCTGACCACCTCGGCGGCCGCCATGGCCAGGTCGAGCTGGCCCTGCACCGAGCGCGCCCCGTCCCTGATCCCCCGGGTCGCCAGCTCGCCGAGGTCGCCGACGTAGTCGTCGAGGCGGTAGCTGCCCTCCCGGATCCTGGTCGTCGTCCTGGCGAGCTGGGCGTCGGTGTCCCTGGCGGTCTCGGCCAGGTGGGCCTCGCAGCGGTCCAGCACCCGCTGCATGTCGGCGTCGAGCTCGGCGTCCGGCCGGCCGGTGCCGGTGGTGCCGGGCCCCGACTGGACGCTCACGTCGGCGGCGCAGTCGGTGAACTGGTTGATCGAGCAGTCGAGCCAGCCCAGCTGGCAGGCCGACTGGCCGAGGGTCTGGCCGCCTCCGGGGATGAACCGGTCGTCGAAGAGCAGGTACTTCACGGTCGACACCAGGTACTCGCCGGGCAGGCTGTCGACCTGGATGTAGCCCTGGTCGATCTTGAGCACGGTCTCGTCGCCGGGCCGGCGTGGGGCCAGCTCGTAGCGCAGGATCAGCTGCCGGTCGCTGCACTCCCAGGTGAAGGCCAGGAAGGTGTCCGGGAACCAGCCGGCCGGGCACTCGCCGACCCGCTCCTCGTACACGCCCCGCCAGTAGGCGCTGGACGCGGTCAGGTCCCCGCCGGTCGCTCCCGGGCAGTGGCGGCCGGGGAGCGCGATGAGGTCGCAGAAGAAGTCGTTGCACCGCTTCCAGTTCTGGGGGAGGACCGCGGGGGCGAGCTCGGCGATGGTGCGGTTGTCCCGGACGACCAGCCTGGTCTCGATCCTGGAGGCGACCTCGTCGCCGACCTGGCGCAGCCCGGGCTCGCACCAGGCCTCCCGGATGGCCGCCAGCTGGGGATCGAGGTGCTCGCCGGCTCCCTCCACCAGCAGGGCCCAGCGGTCCCGGTTGCGGACGTCGGGGGCGGCCGCGCGCTCGAGCGCCGCCGCGACCGCCTCGACGGCCTCGGCCGTCAGGTCGCCGGGCTGGACCTCGGGGCCGACCAGCCGGGCGGCGATCCGCAGGAGCCGCTCGTGGGCCTGCGGGGCCGGGGGCCTGGGCTCGCGCAGCACCCGCATGGCGGCGAAGGCCAGGTGCAGGGGGTGGACGCGCGGGCGCCCGGGGTCGTCGGGCTGCTCGACCAGCGCGTCGAGCATGGCCTCGGGGTCCTGGGGTTGCTCCAGCCGCACGCCGACGTAGCTGAGCTCGTCCCTGAGCCTGGGGTCGAGGGCGGCGTAGACGCCCAGCAGCGCCCGTCGCTTCCGGGACAGGCCGGGCGCCGGTTGGGGAGTGTCCTGAGGCATCTCAGGCATCTCAGGCCCCTTGGGTCGGGACGTCACCACGACGCTACCCGATGCCGGGGGCCGGGCACCAGAGGGCGCTCAGCGGGTCCGCTCGACCACATAGCCGATCAGCTCCCGGATGACCTCGGCCCGCTCGGGCCGGGCCGCCCCCCGGAACGCCTCGGGGAAGGCCGACGCGGCCGCGTCGGCGACCCCGCGGGCGAACGCCCGGGCGAAGTCGATGCTGCCGTAGCGCGCCAGCAGGCCGGCCAGCCAGTCGAGCCGGTCCTCGGTCCGCACCGCCTCCGGCCCCCGCAGCAGGGCCAGGACGGCCTCCCGGTGGGGCGGCTCGGCCACCGACAGCAGGTGGATGACCATCAGGGTGCGCTTGCCCTCGCGCAGGTCGCCGCGGATCTCCTTGCCGTAGGCGCCCTCGCCGCCGGTGAGGTTGAGCACGTCGTCGGTGATCTGGAAGGCGGCGCCGAGGAAGAGGCCGAACCGCGACAGCGCCCGCAGGTCGGCGTCTCCCGCCGAGCCGATCAGGGCCCCGATGCGCAGCGGGGCGATGGTCGTGTACCAGCAGGTCTTGCCGAGGATCAGCTCCAGGTAGCTGCGGGGCGACAGGTCGGTGACGCCGTCCCGGCGCCAGCCCAGCTCCAGCGCCTGGCCCTCGAGGGTGTGCCACATGGCCGAGGAGAACTCGTCCAGGATCCGCGGGCCGAGCCGGGGCCCGAGCCGGGCTGTCCCGTCGCGCAGCACCTCCAGGCTGAGCACGGCCAGGGCGTCACCGGTGTTCAGGGCCAGGGGCAGGCCGACCCGGCGGTGCAGGGTCGGCTGGCCGCGCCGCCACTGGCTGGCGTCCTGGATGTCGTCGTGGACCAGGAAGGCGCAGTGGGCCAGCTCGATCGCGGCCGCCGCGGCCAGGGCGTCGTCCTCGTCGCCGCCGTGGGCGCCGCAGGCGGCCAGGCAGAGGGTGGCCCGCAGGCCCTTGCCGGTCCGCCGGGGGTAGTCGGCCAGCGGCTCGTACAGCCACCGGTACGGCTCGCCGTGTGGCAGGTGGCGCTCGATCTCCTCCGACGCCCGCTCGCGGTAGCGGCGCAGGAGCTCGTCGGGGGCGCCGGGCGCCGCCGGGACCACGCTCACCCTTCGGCCTCAGCAGCCGCCACCGTGACCCGGAGGGGCAGGTACAGCTCGGGCACGCCGGACACCAGCAGGACCGACACGTAGGTGCCGGGCGCGGTCCCCGGCGGGACGCAGGCCCGCACCTCGATCCCGCAGCTGCTACGGGCCGGCAGGGGCTCCAGGAGCTCGGGGTCGAAGCGGACGGCGCCGGCGGCCAGCTCGTGGCCGAGGTGGGAGCGGGGCGGGGCGCAGTGGGGGCGGGCCGAGGCCACCGGGACGGGCGCGGTGTTGTGGACGTAGAACACCCCCGTCGCCTCGGCGCCGGGCCCGGCCTCCAGCCGTAGCGGCGCCGGCCCACCCGGCCGCTCGGCCCCGTCCCGCGCGGCCAGGCGACCGGCCAGGGCCCCGGTCATGGCCGCGAGGACCTCGACGAGGCTGGCCCAGGCCTCGCCGGCCCGGGCGGCCTCGGCCTGGAGGCGGCGGGCCAGCTCGTCCAGGTCGGCGTCGGCCACGCCCTCGCCCGGCCCGCCGGGGCGGCCGTCGCCGCGGGCCAGCAGCCGGTCGGCCAGCTCCTCGGCGGCCAGGCGGCCGAAGTCCTGGACGTTGGCCAGGGTGCGCAGGTTCTCGACCGGGTCGAGCGCGTCCACCCACCAGGGGCGGTTCGCCGGCCGGTCCTGGTCGTCGCTATTCGCCATGACGTCTCCTCGGGGCATGTTCGATAATGGCCCGAAACCGTGCAAGCAGGAAGTAGGACGCGCGGTCCAGTGACGGGGGGATGCCGTGCCCACCCAGGCCGCCGACGACCGGCGCCGTTCCGAGCCCAACCAGCGCCGGCAGCTCACGGTCATGTTCTGCGACGTGGTCGGGTCGACCCGCCTGTCGCGGCAGCGCGACGTCGAGGCCTACTTCTCGATCCTGCGCGCCTACTACGACGCCTGCGGGCCGGTGGTGGAGCGCCACGGCGGGCTGATCGCCCAGCACCAGGGCGACGGCATCTACGTCTGGTTCGGCTACCCGGTGGCCGCCGAGGACGACGCCACCCGGGCCGTCCGGGCCGGCCTCGACCTGCTGGTCGTGCTGCGCCGCCTCTCGGCCGGCCTGGAGGCCGAGGTCGGCGAGCCGCTGGCCGTGCGGATCGCCGTGCATGCCGGCGAGGTGCTGGTCGCCCCGGTGGAGCACGAGGCCGGGCCCCTGGCCTTCGGGCACACCCCCAACCTGGCGGCCAAGCTCAACCAGGCCGCCCGGCCGGACACGATGGTGGTCAGCGGCGAGGTGGTGCGGCTGGTCGAGGACCGCTTCGACCTCCAGCCCCGCCAGGCCGTGGTCCTGCCCGACGGCTCGGCCGTGCCGGTCTACGAGGTCCTGGGGGAACGCCGCCGGGAGGAGCGGATCGGCCGCACCTGGCGGACCCCGCTGGTCGGCCGGGAGGGCGAGCGGGACCGGCTCCTGGCCGCCTGGGGAGCGGTCCAGACCGGCCAGGGGGCGGCGCTGGCGCTGGTCGGCAGCCGGGGGACGGGCAAGACCCGCCTGGCCTCGTCGCTGGCCGCCGCGGCCGGGTCGGGCCAGGCGACCGTGCTCGACTGCACCTGCAACCGCCTGGACGCCACCACCGCCTACCGGTCGTTCCGGACCCTGCTCGCCCAGGGCGCCGGCATCGGGCCCGACGACCCGCCGGTGGTGGCCGCGGCCCTGCTCGAACGCCACCTCGTCGAGCGCCTCGGCATGGACCGGCCGGCAGTGGCCCTGTTCGGGGCCGTGCTCGGCCTTCCCGAGGCGGACGCCGGCCAGCCGCCCGACCTGGCCCCCAACCGGCTGGCCGAGGTCACCGCCGAGCTGCTGGTGGAGTGGGCCGGCCGGCTGGCCGCGGCCTCGCCGACGGTCCTGGTGGTCGACGACGTCCCCGACGCCGACCCGTCCAGCCTGGCCGTCCTGGCCCGGCTGGTCGCCGACCGTCCTGCCCGGCTGCTGCTGGTCGTCACCGCCCCGTCGCCGGCCGCCCTGGCCCCGCTGCTGGCCGAGGGCCCGGTGGAGCCGATCGAGCTGGCCCCGCTGGCCGGGGCGGACGCGGAGGCGCTGGTCGACGCCGTCGCCGCCGCCAGCCTGGAGCCCGCCGAGCGCGAGCAGATCCTTCGCCAGGGCGAGGGGGTGCCCCTGTACCTGGAGGAGCTGGCCCGGACGGCCGGGGACGGCGCCGGACGGGCCGGGCTGCCGATCACCCTCCAGGGACGGCTCCAGGCCCAGCTGGCCGCGCCCGGGGTCGACCGCGAGCTCGTCGACGTCCTGGCCGTGGCCGGCCAGGAGCTCGACGAGGCGGTCCTGGCCTCGGTCCTGGGCGTGGCCGGCGAGGACCTCCGCCCCCGGCTGGACCGCCTGCTCGCCGCCGACCTGGTCGTGGACACCGGCACCGCCGCCCCCGGCTACCGGCTCCGCCACGGCCTGCTGGCCGAGGTCGCCTACGGCCTGCTGCTCCAGGAGCGGCGGACCGAGCTCCACCGGCGGCTGGCCGACGCCCTCTCCGGCCTGCAGGCGGCGGGCCGGCCGGTCGACTGGAACGTGGTCGGCCACCACCTGCGGCGGGCCGGCCGCCCCCTCGACGCCTACGAGGCCATCCTCACCGGCGCCGACCAGGCCAGGCGGGGCGGGGCCATCCCCGAGGCCCTCCAGGCCTACCGCGACGCCCTCGACCTGGTCGCCGAGGTCGCCGATCCGGGGGTCCGGGACCTGCTGGAGGTCCGCTGCCGGCTCCAGCGGGGGATCACCGCGACCTCGGCCCGCGGCTTCGGGGCCGAGGAGGCCGTCGAGGACTTCGCCCGCTGCGCCGAGCTCTGCCACCAGCTCGGGCCCCGGCCCGAGCACCTGTCGGCGCTGACCGGCGTCTACTCCTACTACCTCCTCCAGGGAGAGCTGGCCGCGGCCAGGGAGGTGGCCGACGACCTGCGCTCCTGGGTGGAGACGGGCAACGCCGACTACCGCCCCGAGAACGCCCTCGCCTTCGCCGTCCTGGCCTTCTTCGAGGGCAGCTACGCCGAGGCGGCCGAGCGGCTCGGCCAGGCCGCCGGCCAGTTCCGGGAGCAGCCGGCCGACGCCGCCAGCGGCGAGCAGAACTGGCTCCTGCCGTTCGACCCGCTGGTCGTCACCCTCTCCCACCTGGCCACCGTGCTGTGGATCAGCGGCCGGCCCCGCGAGGCCCACGAGGCCGGCGACCGGGCGGTCGCCAGGGCGGCCACCCTGGCGTTCCCCGAGGGGCCGTTCAGCATGTGCTACGCCAAGAGCTACCTGGCCTGGATGTACGCGGTCGGCGGCCACCACCAGACGGCCGCCCGCTTTGCCGGCGACGTCCGCGAGGTCGGGCGGCGCCACGGGTTCGTGTTCTGGGAGAGCACCGGCGAGATCCACCTCGCCCTGGCCCAGTTCCGCACCTCCGGCCGGGCCGACGCCCCGGACACGGTGGCCGTCCACGCCGCCATGTGGGAGTTCCTGCGGGCACGGGTGTTCCTCCCGTACGTCCTGACCGCCGCCGCCGACGCCCGGGCCGCCCTCGGGCAGCCGGCCGAGGCGCTGGCCGGGTTCCAGGCGGCCGGCACGCTCGTGACCGAGACCGGGGTCCGCTTCTACGAGGCCGAGCGGCTCCGCCTGATGGCCAAGGCCCTCCCGCCCGGCGACGAGGCCCAGGCGATGGTCCGCCAGGCCTGGGAGCTCGCCCGGGACCAGGGCGCGCCCCTGTTCGAGCTGCGGGCCGCCCTCGACCTGGCCCGCCTGGCCGAGGACCCGGAGACCCCGGCGCGGCTGGCCGCGGCCATGGCCCAGTTCCCGCCGGGGGCCGGCTACCCCGAGCTCAACGACGCCCAGGCGGTGCTGGCGCAGGCGCCCACACGGATATGACGGGGCCGCCCCGGGTGCTGGTCCTCGGCGGCGGCATGGCCGGCCTGAGCGCGGCCTGGCGGCTGTCCGAGCCCGGCTGGCGGGAGCGGTACGCCTCGATCACGGTGCTGGAGCGGAGCTTCCGCCTCGGCGGCAAGGGCGCCTCCAGCCGGGGGGTGCACGGCCGGGTCGAGGAGCACGGCCTCCACGTCTGGCTGGGCCACTACGACAACGCCTTCCGGGTGCTGCGCGAGTGCTACGGGGAGCTGGACCGGGAGCGGACCGATCCCGCCTGCCCCATCCGGACCTGGCGCGACGCCTTCCTCCCGACCGGCGACCTGGGGCTGTTCGACCGGGATCCGGACGGCTGGTCGCCGTGGGTGGCGCGGTTCTCGACCAACCGCCTGCTGCCAGGGGAGCCGGACGCCGACGGGCGGGCCCCGTCCGTGGCCGAGCTGCTGGTCCGCAGCGCCCTGCTCCTGCGCGACTTCTACGCCTCGCTGGATGACGGGCGGGCCCGGGCCCCGGCGGTCACCCTGTCGCTGTCGCCGACCCCGCCGGTGCCGTCGGGGGCCGGGCGGCGGGCGCTCGCCCCGACCCTGCTGGCCGTCTCCCAGCAGCTGCTGCTGCTGGCCCGGCAGGGGGCGCGGCGGCTGGGCGGCCCCGGGGGCGCGGCCGCCATCGACGGCGCCTTCGCCCCCCTGCTGGCCCGCCTGGCCCCGGCGCTCCGCACCGACCCCGGCGCGCGCCGGCTCCACGACCTGGTCGACCTGGTCCGGGCGGTGCTGGCCGGGATGGCCAGGGACGGCCTCCGGGGCGACCGCGACGCCTACGACGCCATCAACCACCTCGACTTCCGGGACTGGCTGCGGGGCCATGGCGCCCGGGCCTCGACGCTCGAGTCGGCGATCGTGCGCGGCCAGTACGACCTGGTGTTCTCCCACGAGGACGGCGACCCGGCCCGTCCCCGGTTCGCCGCCGGGTGGGGGGTGTTCCTCTCCTCCAAGCTCTGGTTCCACTACAAGGGCGCCATCTTCTGGAAGCTGCGGTCGGGGATGGGGGAGACGGTGTTCGCCCCCCTCTACCAGGCGCTGCGGGCCCGGGGGGTGCGGTTCCGGTTCCTCACCGAGGTCCGCGACCTGGTGCCGACGGCCGACGGCGGCTCGATCGGGACGGTGGTGGTGCGGCGGCGGGCCGCCCTCGCCCCCGGCGTGGCCGGGTACGAGCCGCTGGTGGCCGTCAAGGGGCTGCCCTGCTTCCCGGCGGCGCCGGACGGCCGCCAGCTCGCCGGCGACGGCGGCGAACCGGAGGCGCTGCGGCTCGGTGAGGACTTCGACCAGGTCGTGTTCGCCATCCCCCCGGCCATGGCCCGGCTGGTGTGCCGCCGGCTGGCCGCCCAGCGGGGCGACTGGCGGGAGATGCTGGCGCGGGTCGGCACGGTGGCAACCCATGCCTTCCAGGTGTGGCTGCGGCCCGACGAGCGCGCCCTCGGCTGGCCCCATCCGGGGACCACCATGAGCGCGTTCACCCGGCCGTTCGACACCTGGGCGTCGATGTCGCACCTGGTCGAGCTGGAGGACTGGGGAGCGGTGGGGCCGCCGGCGACGGTCGGGTACTTCTGCAGCACCCTCGGGGCTGACGGCGGGGGACCGGCCACCGACGCCGCCGGGCGCACCCGGGCCCAGGCCGTCCGGTTCCTGGAGCAGCACAGCCGGCGGTTCTGGCCGAACGCCGTCGACCAGGCGACCGGCGGGTTCCGCTGGGACTACCTGTGCGCCGACTCCGACCTGGAGGGCCCGGAGCGGTTCGGCACCCAGTTCTGGACGGCCAACACCGACCCCTCCGACCGGTACGTGCAGGCCCTCCCGGGCACCGACGCCTCGCGGCTGCGGCCGGACCGCAGCGGCTACGCCAACCTGGTCCTGGCCGGCGACTGGACCGACTGCGGCATCAATGCCGGCTGCATCGAAGCAGCGGCCGTCAGCGGCCTCCAGGCCGCCAACGCCCTGCTCGGCCGCTCCCGCTGGGACCGGATCGCCGGCCTGCTCCTCCGCTAGCGCCGGTTCCCGCCGGAGGTCACCTGCCTCACCCGTCGCGCGCCGGGCCTTGCTCGGCCCTGCGCAGCATCGGCCCGGCACGCTCCAGCCGCTCGTCCCAGGGCATGCACTCCTGCCACCACGTCACGCCCGCCTCGCCCAGCGACCCGAACAGGTCCTGGGTGGCGCCGGTCCCGGCCGGGCTCGTGCCACCGACGGAGAGGTCGAACGGCGTGTGCCCGGTGCCTGCTTCGTCCCGGCAGCGCTGGAGGAAGCCGTGCACGGCGCGGACGGTCTCGGGATCCGGTGGCCGGGCGGTCGACACCTCGCCGGGGTCCAGGTTGGGCACGGCGCCGTCCCAGCGTGCCGCGCGCCGCATGGGCGCCTTGTTGGGCCAGTTGCCGCCCACCCACACCGGCACCCGTGGCCGCTGGACCGGGGTGGGCCGGAACGCGACGTCGTCGATGGTCACGTGCTCGCCGCGGAAGCTGACCGGCTCACCGGACCACAGCAGGTCCAGCGCCGCCAGGCCCTCGTCAAGCCGCGCGGCGAGGAGCCTGGGATCGGTGGGCTCGCCGAAGCTGCCGAACTCGTCGCCGATCGGCGTGCCGAGACCCGCCCCCAGGACCATCCGTCCCCCGCTGAGCCGGTCGAGGGTCGTCACCTCCCGGGCGAGCTTGGACACCCGCCGCCGCGCAACCGGCGTGATCATCGTGCCCAGCCGGATCCGCCGGGTCGCCAGCGCCGCCGCGGTCAGCAGCACCCACGGGTCACCGACCTCACGCACCAGCCGTTTCTCGAAGGTCACGTGGTCCCAGACGAACAACCCGTCCCAGCCCGCCGCCTCGGCGCGCTGGGCGAGCTCGGCGACCGCCCGCGGGTCGGCGAAGTCGCCGAAGTTCGGGACGTTGACGGCGAAGCGCATGGCGCCATGCTGGCACCCGGTACCGACAGCTGGAGATCGTCAGCCGCCGGCGCGGGCGACCAGCCGGACCTCGCGCCGCCCGGCCGCCGGGGCCAGGAGGTCGAGGAGGCGGCCCGCCTCCTCCTCCACGGCGGCCGGGTCGGGGAGGGGGGCGAGGGGCTCGACGACCAGGGTGGCCGACCCCCGGTCCTGCTCCAGGTGCCAGGCGGCCTGGACGAAGCCGTCGATCAGCAGGGGGGAGCGGAAGGCGGTGTCGGGGAACTCCCATTTCCAGATGGCGTCGCCGGGCACGATCCGGGAGCGGTCGGCGTGGCCGAGGACGATGTTGTCGTACTCGGGCAGGAACCGGGGTGGGGCCGGGGTGTCCGGGTCGGGCCGGGGGGCGTCGGGGAGGTCGAGCAGCTCCTTGCCGTCGGGGTCGCGGAAGCTGCGGAGCTCGGGCCGGAGGCGCTCGGCCACCTCCCGCAGCCGGGTCAGTCCCGACCAGGCCTGCACGTCCATGACCGTGGCCGGCCCGAACGCGGCCAGGTAGCGCAGGACCAGGCGGTCGATCGACGGCGCCGGATCGAGCGGCCGCCCGAGCCACCGCTCGGCCGTGGCCCAGGTCGGCAGCCCCTTGCCACCCCAGACCCCCCGGGGCGGGACCTGGACGACCACCACCAGGTGGTGGATGGCGTAGGCCAGCGAGGCCGGGTCGTAGCCGGGCCACCGCTCGCCCAGCAGGGCCCGGAGCTGGGCGTTGGTCCGCGGCTGCTCGTCCAGGAGCTCCCGCCCGGTCGCGAGCAGGGCGTCGATGTCGATCCCCTTGACCTTCCGCCCGAACGGGGTCCCGGTCCAGAACCCCCGCTCCAGCACCGGCCGCAACAGCGGCGCCAGGCCAAGGCAGTCCCGCGCCGTCACCAGATGCAGCGTCGTCCGCAACAGCGGGACCCGCACCGCCTCCCGCCCGGCGACCATCCGCCCCAGCTCATCGGGATCGAAGTCCTGCAGACGGGTCCACAGCGCCACATACGGATCCCGAGGGTTCTGCGCCTGCATGGCCACAAGGTGCTCGACGGTCTCGCCGACCGCCCGCCGTTCCCGCCCCAGCAGCATCTGCCGCCCGAGCAACGCCCGGTTCAGCTCCCGCCGCGACAGCACATCCCCCATACCGCCGGATCCTAGCGTCGCTCACCCGTTCGGTGGTCGGCCACCTACCGGTAGGCGGGGCTGTCCTCCCGCCCCCTCAACCCTCGTCCCCCTCGACCCCGCCGGTCAGGTGGTCGGGGCCGCGGTGGTGGGGGCCGCCGTGGTCGGGGCCGCGGTCGTGGGCGCGGCCGTGGTCGGCGGGGCGGTCGTCGGCGGTGCCGTGGTCGGCGGATCCGTGGTCGGGGGGGCGGTCGTCGGCGGATCCGTCGTTGGCGGGGCGGTCGTCGGCGGCGCCGTGGTCGGCGGCGCCGTGGTGGGAGGCGCGGTCGTCGGCGGTGCCGTGGTCGGGGGCGCCGTGGTCGGCGGTGCGGTGGTCCCCGGGGGGTTGGTGGTGGGGGGCGGGTTGGTGCCCGGCGGGGCGGGAACGCCCGCGACCCCGCTCGGCGCGACGGGCGGGGTGGTGTCCGAGGTGGAGATGGGGCTGATGGACTGGATCAGCCCGCCGACCCCGGTGACCACCGGGAGGCCGCCGGTCGGCGCCGGGGGCTCGTCGGAGGTGGTCGACGACCCGGGCGGCTTGGTCCCGCCACCACCGCCTTCGGCGACGGCGCCGGCGGCGGAGGTCTGGGGGACGTCGCTCTCGGCCGCGCCGGCGACGGCGCCCCCGAAGCTGGTACAGCCGGCCGGGCAGGGTCCCTGGTCGCTGAGGCCGAACACCAGCAGCACGCCCACGAGGGCGACCACCGTGGCCGCCCACGCCCTGGCCCGTCGCCGGAGCGAGGGCCGCCAGTTGATCCGGTAGGAGGGCCCGCGGCGGGCCCGGATCGCCTGCTCGCCGGTGGCGTGGCGGGACCAGGCGGCGATGATCGCGGCCTCGAACGGCCCCAGCTCGGCGGTCGAGGTGCCGAGCAGCTTGGACAGGTCGGCCGCCTTGAACGGGCGGTGCAGGAAGTGGCGGGCAGCGTCCGGCGGCAGGTCGGGCCGGCGCTCGCCCCGGTCGAGCAGCATGACCAGCGGCCCGTCGTAGCGGTCGCGGACCTGCTTGTAGGCGAGCCGCCGGGCCTGGGGCTGGCTGTCGAGGACGACGGCCGCGACCGTCGGCGACGACCAGTCGGCGAGCTCGGCCGGCGAGCGGTAGTAGGCGATGCGGTCGCCGTTGGAGAGCAGTCGGCCGGTGACGGACGCAAGTCCAGGATCCCTCGACAGCAGCACCACGCGCCGTTCCACGGCCACCGCCCCGTCCGTCCCCTGACCGGATGGCGACGATCGGTCCGATGGGACCGGTCATCGCACTCGGTGCAGCATACTTCCATAGTCGCCCGACGAAAGTCTCTACGCCGGATGCACGATGAATCAGGCGACCTTAGACCGGATCGACAGCAACATCTGGTTCACGACTTCCTGCCGGGAACCGCGCGAACCCCTTCCAGGCCAGCCCGGCGAGCTCGTCGGCCAGCTCCCCGGCGGCCAGCGGCCGCCGCTCGTCGAGCCACCAGCCGGCGGCGCCCTCGGCCATGCCCACGATGGCCGCCGCCAGTGCCCGCGCCCGGGGGGTGTCCAGCCCGGCCTCGGCGGCGATGATGGTCGCGACCCGGCTGGCCACCCAGCGCCGGAACTCGGTCACCTGCCGCTGGAAGTCGGCGTCCAGGCCGAGCGCCTCGGTGAACAGCAGCCGGAAGGCGTCCTCGTGGCGGTCGACGAAGTCCAGGTAGGCCCCGAACCCCTGCCGGAGCCGCTCGTCGTTGGTCTCGGCCTGGCTGAAGGCGGTCTCCAGCTCCCCGGTCAGCCGCCCCAGGTCGTTGGCCAGCAGCGCCGAGTACAGCGCCCGCTTGGAGGAGAAGTGCTGGTAGAGAACGGGCTTGGTCACGCCGGCGGCCTCGGCGATCGACTCCATGGAGGCGCCCCGGTAGCCGTCGCGGGCGAACAGCCGCCTGGCCACCCCGAGAAGCTGGGCCCGGCGCTCGGCCGCCCGCAGCCGCATGCCGATGGGTACGGCCACCCGAACCACCCCCTTGCGCAGACTCTCCCGGTCCCGCATCCTACCGTTCAGTAGGTTACCGAGCGGTAACAGCGGTACGGGAAAGGATCTGCTCCATGATCGGCTTCGCGCTTTCGGAAGACCAGGTGGCCGCCCAGAAGTGGGCCCGCGAGTTCGCCGACAAGGAGATCCGCCCGGTCGCGCCCCACTACGACGAGACCGAGGAGTTCCCCTGGCCGGTGGTCTCCAAGGCCGCCGAGATCGGCCTGTACGGGATGGACTTCTACCGCATGATCGGCGAGGACGAGACCGGCATCCTCCAGCCGCTCCTGGTCGAGGAGCTCTGCTGGGGCTGCGCGGGCATCTCACTGGGGATCTTCGGCACCGGCCTGCCCCTGGTCGCCCTGATCGCCAGCGGCACCCCCGACCAGGTGACCCGCTGGACCCCGGAGCTGTTCGGCACCCCGGAGGACCCCAAGGTGGGGGCGTTCGCGGTCACCGAGCCGGGCGCCGGCTCGGACGTGTCCAGCCTCCGCACCCGGGCCGTGCGCGACGGCGACGACTGGGTCCTCAACGGCCAGAAGGTGTTCATCACCAACGGCGGCATCGCCAACGTCCACGTGGTCGTGGCCACGGTCGACCCCTCGCTCGGCCACCGGGGCCAGGCCAGCTTCGTGATCCCGCCCGGCACCCCGGGCCTGCGCCAGGGCAAGAAGGAGCGCAAGCTCGGGATCCGCGCCTCCCACACCGCCGAGGTCCTGCTGGAGGACTGCCGGGTCCCGGCCGACTGCCTGCTCGGGGGCACCGAGCGCCTCCAGGCCAAGCTGGAGCGGGCCCGCGACGCCCAGGCCGCCGCCCAGGCCGGGACCGGCGCCGCCGGGGCCGCCTCCACGCAGGCGCCAAGGTCCCGGGGCACCTCGGGCGCCCTGGCCACCTTCGAGGCGACCCGCCCGATCGTCGGCGCCCAGGCCGTCGGCATCGCCAGGGCCGCCTTCGAGTTTGCCCGCGACTACGCCCGCGAACGGGTCCAGTTCGGCAAGCCGATCGCCGCCCAGCAGGCCATCGCCTTCAAGCTGGCCGATATGGCCACCGAGATCGACGCCGCCCGCCTGCTCGTCTGGCGCGCCTCCTGGATGGCCCGCAACGGCATGGGCTTCGCCCACGCCGAGGGCTCGATGTCCAAGCTCAAGGCCGGCGAGGTCGCCACCCGGGTCACCGACGAGGCCATCCAGATCCTCGGCGGCTACGGCTTCATCCGGGACTTCCCCGTGGAGAAGTGGCACCGCGACGCCAAGATCTACTCCCTCTTCGAGGGCACGTCGGAGATCCAGCGCCTGGTGATCTCCCGCGCCAACGGCGGCATGGCCTGACCCCGGCGGCCGGCGGCTGGTAGCGGGGCGCTCGTCCTGGGGCCGTGAGAGGCTTCGACCTGTCGGGTCGTCGAGCCTCGGAGGAGCGGCATGGGATCGGTCGAGCACTACCCGGACCACACCTTCTGCTGGATCGACCTGGGGACGAACGACCCGGCGGGGGCCAAGGCGTTCTACGGCGGGCTGTTCGGCTGGGAGTTCGAGGAGCTGGCCTCGGGGGACAAGGGCACGTACGCGACCTGCCGGCTGCGGGGGAAGGCCGTGGCCGGGCTGTACGACCTGGCGGAGCGGCCCGGGTGGGGGTCGTACCTCAAGGTCGGCGACGTCGACCGGGCCACCGAGCGGGCGCGCGAGCTGGGGGCCGAGGTGCTGGTGGCGCCGTTCGACACACCAGGGGGTGGGCGGGTGGCCACGGTGCGGGACCCGGCCGGGGCGGCGGTGTCGCTGTCGCAGCCGGGGGAGGCCTCCGGGGCCCAGCTGGTCAACGAGGACGGGGCCTGGACCTGGAACGAGCTGGTGAGCCGGGACCTGGCCGCCGGGGCGAGGTTCTACACCGAGCTGTTCGGGTGGGCGGCCGGCGAGCTCCAGGGGCAGATCCGGCGGACCACCTTCACGCTCGGGGAACTGCTGATCGGGGGCGGGCACGAGCCGGTGCCCCAGGAGGACCCGACCCCGGGCTGGCGGGTCACCTTCTGGGTGGGCGACGCCGACCAGACCGCGGCCAGGGCCCTGGAGCTGGGCGGGTCGGTGCCGCTGCCGCCCATGGACATCCCTGTCGGGCGGATGACGATCGTGGCCGACCCTCAGGGAACGGTGTTCACCGCGGCCGCCGTCCCCGGCGGCGCGGTCCGCGGCGTCGACGCGTCCTGAGCGCCTACCGGCCGGCCCCGGCGGGCACGCGGTCGCCCTCGCTCGGGGCCAGGCCGCCCCCCAGCGGTCGGCGCCGCTCGGCAACCCCGAGCAGGACCATGTGGATCAGGAACAGGAGCACCGACGCGACCAGGAAGATGATGCTCGGCAGGTACGGGTTGCCGGGGTCGCGGTAGGCGAAGGTGGTCACTGGGGCGAAGTCGGGGCGGGTCAGGCCCGAGCCGGCCGGCGGGGACTTGGGCGAGATGACGATCGCCGCCACCTCGGTGCCGTCCTGGATCGTGTAGTAGGTCTTGGCCTCCAGGTTGGTGACGTCCAGCTCCTCGCTGGATTCCTTGACGTTGGCGTTGGTCTTCTCGATCAGGTCGCTGACCGCCGTCTGGCGGGCCGTGTCCAGGTCGGCCTTGAGCGTCGCCTCGGCGCTGCCCTCCTCGAAATCGCCGGTCGGTTCGGGCTGCCAGCCGCCGCCGGCCCCGCCCTGGAAGTCGTGCACGCTGTCGTAGGTGGCCGCCGCCGGGTCGTTGAGGGTGAAGAACTTGAAGGAGGGCTGGGTGCCCTTGGGCCCGGTGAGCGGGGTGGTCCCGGGGATGCCGAACATCCACACCGCCGACAGCATCATCAGGAACCCGAAGAAGGCCGTGCCCGCGATCAGGTAGCCCTTGAGGGCCCCGAAGTTCGAGGCCAGCAGCATGTACACCGATCCGGGCAGGAGCACGAAGGCGGTGACGACGACGGCGATCCCCTTCACGGGCGTTGACGCCTCCTTGGCTTCCTACAGGGCGCGACGGTCGCCGGCGGCCTGGAACTCGAGCAGCGGCCGCTCTTTGTTGTCGCTCTGGATGGTCAGCAGGTAGTTGACGAGGTCGGTGATCTGCTGGTCGTTCATGGGCCCGCCGTAGCGGACGCCCCAGGTCGGCATGGGTGTCGGCGGCCGGCCCTTCTGGATCGTCGTCCAGGCCACCGTGGCCACGTCCTCGCCGGGATGCCTGGCGTAGATCTCGTGCAGGTTGGGCGCCTGCACGTCGGTCGGCTTGGCCCCCTTGACCCCGGGGGTGACGTAGCGCTTGACCACCCCGCCCTCGGCGTTGGGGCCGTGGCAGCGGGCGCAGAACTCCTCGAAGGTGGCCTGGCCGAGCCGGACCGACTCCGACATCTCCTTGCTGGCCGCGGCCTTCTGGCGCACCGGCTCCCGCAGGTACAGGAACGGCAGCAGCACGGCCAGGAAGACAGTCAGGGCGACCCCGGCGATCTGGTAGCGCTCCAGCAGCGGCCCCTCGAGGGCCTCGTCGGTGGGGCCGGGACGCCGCGACGGTGGCGCCGAGGGGCCGGCCTGCCTGGCCTTCTCCCTGGCCGAGGAGATGGCCACGATCAGGGCGAAGAACAGCAGGATGGCCGAGATGACGGCCAGGATGAGGACGGTGGTGCGGCTCATCGGCTAGGCCCCTCCCCCGCCGACGCAGTGGGGACCTTCGAGCTCCTGGCCGGTGGTGTTGGTCCCGCGGGGCGGGCCGGTGACGATCTTGGAGGTGTCGACCACGATCTGGCCGCCCTGGACGACGATGGCGAAGCGGTCCAGCCCCCGCGGGGCCGGCCCCTCCTTGTACTCGCCGGCCTGGTTGTACTTGGAGCCGTGGCACGGGCACTCCCACCACTGGGCGGTGGGGCACCACGGGACCCGGCAGCCGAGGTGGACGCAGCGCTGGTACAGGGCCATGAAGCCGCCGCCGGCGACGCCGCTGTAGATGCCGGCGGTGTCGTCCTTCTCGTCGTAGGGGACCAGGTAGAAGCGGCCGTCGGGCACGTAGGCGTAGCCGTCGTTGGCCTTGATGTCGCCGTTGATGCTCTCCGGCGTGCCGGCCTTGATCTTGGTGCCGAAGCCCTCGGTCAGGTTGGGCCACAGGAAGTAGATGCTGCCGGCGCCGAACCCGGCCACGGCCGCCCCGAGCCCGGCCAGCCAGGCCGTGCGCAGGAACGACCGCCGGCTCACCTGAGGCTTCTTGGGCGCCGGCCGGGGAGTGGCCGGACGCACCCCAGAGGACATTGCCATCGGTTCCCTTCCTAGGTCCCTACAACTCGAAGAACAGGCAGGTCTTGTCCGGATGGACCGGGGTCGAGCAGTGCTCGGTCCAGGGCCAGACCCACTCGAAGCTCGGCCCCCGGAAGAACGAGCCGGACAGCACCAGCACGGCCCAGAACATCATGAACATGGTGAACATCAGGATGGCCAGCTTGCGGTTCTCGGGCCGCATCGACGGGTTCTTGTCGAAGTACGGCGTGGCCATCAGGGCCAGCAGGGCGATCCCGGGGATGGTCACCCCGGCCACCATCGGGTGGAAGTAGCGCAGCAGCTCCTGCAGGCCCAGGAAGTACCAGGGGGCCTTGGAGGGGTTCGGGGTCAGGTTGGAGTTGGCCAGCTCCCGCAGGGGGGCGTTGACGATCATCGAGAACACGGTCACGAAGGCGAACATGGCGAACGCGGCCACCGCCTCGCGCAGCAGCAGGTGGGGCCAGACGTTGACCTTGTCCTCCTGGCGGGCCTCGGCCCGCTGGATGCCCTCGGGCGGGACCATGGCCAGCAGCCGGTGGGTCTCGCCCTGCCTGGCCGCGGCCCCGGCCTGCCCGGGGAGGCCCTTGGTGGCCACCGCGGCCGCCACCCGGGCGGCCCGCTCCTCGGGGGTGAGCCGCCGGCCGCCGCCGTTGCCGGGGGCGGCCGCCGGCCGGGCCGTCGGCGCCGCCGGCGCCGCGGCCGCCGGTGCCTGAGCGGATGCCGCCGCCGCGGGCGGGGCCTCGGTGGCCACCGCCGCGGGCGCGGCCTCGGCCGCCGCCGGCGCCGACGCCGCGGCCGCCTGGCCGTCGCCCTGCCGCAGCGAGGCCCGGTTGGCGCCCCGCGCCTTGCGGACGGCCACCGACTTGGCCTTGGCCCTGGCCGTGCGCTCGGACTCGCCGGCCGCGATCAGGCGGTCGTAGGTTTCCTGGTCTGGCTGGATGTCGTCTGCCATCGGAACCTCGTTCCCCCTAGAGCGGCCCCGAGATGCCGCCGTCCTTGCGGATCCGCCAGAAGTGGACGGCCAGGAAGATGGTCGCCACGAACGGCAGCGCCAGGACGTGCAGCACGTACCAACGGATGAGGGTCGCCGGCCCGATCTCCACCGAGCCCAGCAGCACGAACCGGACCTGGTCCCCGAGCACCGGGGTGTAGCCCATCATCGAGGTGCCGACCGCCACCGCCCAGATGGCCAGCTGGTCCCAGGGCAGCAGGTAGCCGGTGAACGACAGCAGCAGGGTGAGCAGCAGCAGGATCACCCCGACGACCCAGTTGAACTCCCGCGGCGGCTTGTAGGCCCCGTGGTAGAAGACCCGGGCCATGTGCAGGAACACCGTGAACACCATCAGGTGGGCCGACCAGCGGTGCATGTTGCGCATCAGCTGGCCGAAGTTGACCGAGGTGGAGAGGGCCTGCATGTCGTTGTAGGCCAGCTCCTGCCCCAGCCCGGCCGTCGGCCGGTAGAAGAACATCAGGAAGATGCCGGTGATGGTGAGCACGATGAACAGGAAGAACGAGAGCCCGCCGAGGCAGAAGGTATAGGTCAGCTTCAGCCCGTGCCGCTTCACCTTCACCGGGTGCAGGTGGTACAGCACGTTGTTCATCATGGCCAGGGCGCGGTCCCTGGAGGTGTCGCGGTACCCGGGCCGGTAGATCGACCCGGGCCGGAAGATCGACTTCCAGACCTGCGAATCCCTGGTCTGCTTCCAGAGCTCGCCCGGCTTGGGCGGCCGAAGCTTCAGCGCCACACGTCACTCCTCATTGACTGAGACCCACCTGAGCAACAGAACCTCTACCCCTTGGCCGCCGCCTTGCCCTCGCCGACCCGCGCGTACCACAGGGCGCCGGTGGGACAGCGGTCGATGCAGATGCCGCAGCGCACGCACTCGTTGTCGTCGATCACGAACAGGGCGTGCGACGTCTGGGCCAGGGTGGTGACCTCCTGGCTCTGCCCGCCGGCGACGATGTCCGGGGCCATCATGTAGATGCAGTCCCAGGGACAGACGTCCTCGCAGGCACGGCAGAGGATGCACAGCTCCGGGGAGAGGGCGATGTGCCGGCGCGGCTTGATCCGCTCCTGGAGCCAGTTGGGGTCGACCGTGGCCAGCGTGTAGTCGTCGTGGATGCTTGGCTTGTTCGGGTTCACCGGTCGATCCTCTCGCGCCGCCTACTTGTAGCCACCGGTGGCCTCGCGCTTCTCCTCACCGGTGGGCAGCGTCTTGGGGTTGCGCTGGTTGTAGGCCCTGATGGCGAGGCCGAAGCCGGTCAGGACGGCGCCGTACCAGAGCACGACGATCACGTCCCGCAGGGCCTGCTGGGGCAGGACGAGCTCGCCGAGGCCATAGGGGATGGTGAACTTGCCCGTCCACTTGAGCGTGCCGTCGGCGAAGTACAGCCAATAGGACGGGATCACGGCCATGGTGACGAACAGCCCCACCCAGATGCCAATGGTGATGAGCGTGAGCCTGACCCAGCGCTCGCCCTCGTCCTTCGGTCGAACCAGCGACACCCCTGCGGCCTCCAGCGTCGAGTGACCCGATCGTCCCCCTGCCGTCGCATCCTAGCATTGCATTCGGGTCCTGGCGGCTACACTCGAACCCCCGGGTGGATCCGGATCCCAGCTGTCGAGCACGCCGAGGTCGCCATGCCGCGCCGCACCACCATCGCCGTGGTGGCCGTGGTCGTGGCGGTGGCCGCCGTCGCCCTGGTCGCCCTGGCCGGCGCCGGGGGCCGGGGCCTGGCCCCCGAGGCCGGCACCGGCCAGGTGCAGGAGGCCAGCCCGGGCGTCGCCATCGTCTCCGAGGGCCAGCGCCGGCCCCTGCCCGCCTTCAGCGGCGCCACCCTGGACGGGACCAGGATCGACCTGGCCAGCCTGCGCGGCCACCCCCTGGTGCTGAACTTCTGGGCGTCCTGGTGCGGGCCCTGCCGCCAGGAGCAGGAGGGCCTCGAGTTGGCCAGCAGGGAGCTGGCCGGCCGAGGGGTGCGGGTGATCGGGGTGAACATCCGCGACGACCGGGGAGCCGCCGCCTCCTACCTGCAGGAGTTCAAGGTCGGTTACCCGTCGCTGTTCGACCGCCCGGCCGTGCTGGCGGCCCGACTGGGGGCGCTCGGTCCCCAGCTGGGACCGCCCTACACCCTGGTCGTGGACGCCGACGGCCGGGTCGCGGCCACCGTCACCGCGGCCCTGCCCGGTGGCGAGCCCCAGCGCCAGGCGGCCCTGCTCACCGACCTGGTCGAGCGGGTGACCTGAGGGATGGCTGGCCGGAGGGGTTTGGGGAACCCCAAGGGGGTGCCCCAATGAACTGGGGGGAGCGGGCGCAGCAGATCGTGGTCGACGGGAACCTCCTGGTCGCCCTGGCCGTGGCCGCCCTCGCCGGGTTCGTGTCGTTCGCCTCGCCCTGCGTGCTGCCCCTGGTCCCCGGCTATCTCTCGTACATGTCCGGGGTCAGCGGCCAGGACGTCGAGCAGCGGGGCGACCGCCGGGCCGGGCGGGTGGTGGCCGGGGCGGCCCTGTTCGTCCTCGGGTTCTCGCTGGTGTTCGTCGCCCTGGGGGCGACCCTGGGTGCGGTCACCTCCTGGCTGGTCCTGAACCGGAACCTGGTCACCCGGGTCGCCGGGCTGCTGGTGATCGTCATGGGCCTGTTCCTGGCCGGGGTCATCAAGCCGGGCTTTCTGTACCGCGAGCGGCGCCTGCGGGCCGACAAGGTCCCGGGTGGGCTGGCCGGCGCCCTGCCCCTCGGCATGGTGTTCGGGCTCGGCTGGACGCCCTGCATCGGGCCGACCCTGGGGGCGGTGCTCGGGCTGGCCGCGGTCGGCGGGGGCGGTGCCCGCCGGGGGGCCCTGCTGCTGTTCGCCTACTCGATCGGGCTCGGGGTCCCGTTCCTGGTCGCCGCCCTCGGGTTCCGGCGGGCCCTCGGCCGGTTCCCGGCCCTGCGGGCCCGCTTCCGGTTGTTCGAGGTCGTCGGGGGCGGGATGCTGGTGGTGATCGGCCTGCTGCTGCTCACCGGGTTCTGGGACACCCTCCTGACCGAGCTCAAGATCTGGTCCGGGTCGATCAGCCTGCCCATCTAGCGAGGTCCTGTCCTTGGCCGTCGAGCTCCGACCCCCCGCCGCCCGCCCTGACCGGCCGCCCCGCCGGCCCGGGCTCGGCGACACCCTGCGCCAGGCCTGGCGCGAGTACCGCTCCATGCGGACCGCCCTGGTCCTGCTGGTGGTGCTGGCCGCGGCGTCGATCCTGGGCAGCCTGTTCCCCCAGGAGGGCCTCAGCCCCCAGCGGGTCGACCAGTACTTCGCCGACCACCCGGCCCTGGCCCCGGTGCTGGAGCGCCTGGGGCTGTTCGACGTCTTCGGTTCGGCCTGGTACATGGCCATCTACCTGGCCCTGCTCGGGGCGCTGGTCGCCTGCCTGGTGCCGCGGACCCGGGCCCTGGTCCGGGTGCTGGGCTCCCGCCCGCCCCGCGGCGGCGACCTGGCCCGCTACCGCACCCAGGCCACGTTCACGACCCCGGCCGCCCCCGAGGACGCCATGGGCGCGGCCCGCCGCGTCCTGCGCCGCGGCCGCTACCGGCTGGCCGAGCACGACGGCGAGCTGGCCGGGGAGAAGGGGTTCCTGCGCGAGGCGGCCAGCCTGCTGTTCCACGTGTCGCTGCTGGTGCTGCTGGTCGGGCTCGCCTACGGCAAGGGCTACGGGTACCGGGGCCAGGCGGCGATCGTGGAGGGGGAGACCTGGGCGAACGCCCGGGTCGGGTACGACAGCTTCAGCCCGGGCCGCTTCTTCGGGGCCGGCGACCTGGCCCCCTTCCAGCTCCGGCTGGACGACTTCAGCAACTCCTTCTACCCCAACAACACCCCCAGGGAGTTCGCCTCCCAGCTGACCGCGCTCGACCTGGACGGCCGCGAGCTCCAGGCCCAGCGGGTCGCCCCCAACCGGCCCATGACCGTGGAGGGGGTCAGGATCTTCCAGTCCGACTACGGCTACGTCCCGGTGGTCCGGGTCACCGACGCCAAGGGGAAGGAGCTGCTCGCCCCCCAGGAGGTCCTGACCCTGCGCGACCCGGCCACGGAGTGGTCGACCGGGGCGGTCAAGGTCACCAACGCCAAGCCCCAGGTGGGGCTGGAGCTGACCATGTTCACCGGGCTGGCCACCGCCCCCGACTGCCCGGGCGGGGCGCCGTTCTGCAACGACCCCCGGCTGATCCGGCCGGTGCTGGTGGTGCTGGCCTACCAGGGCGACCTCCAGGCGGACCGGGCCCAGAGCGTCTTCACCCTCGACCGCTCCAGGCTGCGGCCGCTGGGGGACCGGCCGGTGCTGCTCGCCCCCGGCCAGTCGCGGAAGCTCGCCAACGGCATGACGGTGTCGTTCACCGACCTCAAGCAGTACAGCGTGCTCACCCTGGCCCGCGACCCCGGGGTGCCGATGGTGGCCGTCGCCGCCGGCCTGCTGCTGCTGGGGCTGGTGCCGTCGCTGTACGTGACCCGGCGCCGGGTCTGGGTCCGGGCCGTCCCCGACGGGGCCGGCGGCGCCCGGGTCGAGCTGGCCGGCCTCGCTCTCCAGGGCAAGCCCGCGTTCGAGGCCGAGCTGGCCCGCCTCGCCGAGCAGGTCGCCCGGGGGTCCGGAGGGCTCAAGCCCGGCTCCCCGGAGGATCGCGGTACGCTAGACGCCCCGGAACGGTCAACCTAGAGGAGATCGTCCATGTCGCCGGCCGACCTGGCCACCACCTCGGACACGCTGGCCTGGCTGGCCGTGGTCAGCTACGTGGTCGCGGCCACCCTGTTCGGGTTCGAGTTCGCCTACCGGACCCGCTGGTTCGGGGTGGCCGGGGTGACCGTCACCGTGGCCGGGCTGGCCGCCAACGTCGGCGCGGCCGTGACCCGGGGCCTGGCCGTCCAGCGGGTGCCCTGGGGCAACATGTACGAGTTCTCGATCATCGTCGGGATCATCACCGTGACCGGCTTCCTGGTCTGGCTGTCCCGGCGGCCCGAGATCCGCCCCCTCGGCGTGTTCGTGCTCCTCCCGGCCGTGTGCGCCATGGCCCTCGGCGGCCTGGTGTTCCGGGTGCCGGCCGGCCCGCTGGTCCCGGCCCTGAACTCCCGCTGGATCGTGATCCACGTGGCCGCGGCCATCACCGGCTCCTCGGTGCTGTGCCTGGCGTCGGTGTTCAGCATCCTGTACCTGGTCAAGGAGCGGGTCGAGCGCCGCCAGCGCCCGCCGGCCCCGCCGCTGGTCGCCGGGGCGGCCCGCACCGCCGACCGGGTCGAGGTCGACCAGGCGGTGGCCCGCCACGCCAGCGTCTGGTCGCGGCTGCCGTCGGCCGACACCCTCGACCACCTCGCCTACCGGACGACCGCCTTCGGCTTCCCCATCTGGACCTTCGCGATCATCGCCGGGGCCATCTGGGCCCAGGCCGCCTGGGGCCGCTACTGGGGCTGGGACCCCAAGGAGACCTGGT
Organism: Actinomycetota bacterium; assembly: GCA_035550755.1. Lineage (GTDB taxonomy): Bacteria > Actinomycetota > CALGFH01 > CALGFH01 > CALGFH01 > CALGFH01. The sequence continues at coordinate 26,424 of DASZON010000442.1, forward strand.
CGTTCATCTCCTGGACGGTGTTCGCCGCCTACCTCCACGCCCGGGCCACCGCCGGCTGGCGCGGCCGCCGCGCCGCCTGGCTCTCGATCGTCGGCCTGGCCACCCTGGTGTTCAACTTCTACGCGGTCAACACCGTCATCGTCGGCCTCCACAGCTACGGCGGCCGCTAGGCCCGGGAACCAAGAACGCCCCCGACCCTGGGGGATCGGGGGCGTCAGCCGCGGTGGACGCGATCTGTGGCGCTCATCGCCTGGCGCGCCGCTGCTTGCGGAGGCGGCGGGCTTCCCGCTGCTCCCTGGCCGCTTCGGCCTGGGCGAGCAGCTCGGCCTGACGCGCACGCGCGACCTGGTAGGTCACGGAGACCATGCTCGACCCTCCTTCGGGCACCGTGAAACGTGCCGCCGGGGTACGATCCCCAGGGCTCGCTTCGGCGTTCTATTTGGTTACATTGGCAGTATACCCTAATGGATCGGGGTTAGCTAGTGTCTGACAAGCCAAAACGTTCGAAGAGAACGGGGAATTTGCCTAACAAAGTGGTACCGATCCACGAGGGTGCCGAGCCGCTCCGGGCCTCGCTCGACGACACCGACCTGGCGATCGTCCGGGCCCTGCAGGCCAACGCCAGGGCCACCTACACCGAGATCGGCAAGGCGGTCGGGCTGTCGGCGGCCTCGGTGCACGAGCGGGTCCACCGGCTGGAGACCCGCGGGGTGATCCGCGGCTACTCGGCCGAGGTCGACCCCGAGCTGCTCGGGCTCGGGGTGCTGTCGCTGATCAGCGTCCTGGCCAGCGACTCCATGGACGCCATGGCCACCGAGGCCGCCCTGGCCCTGATCCCCGAGATCGAGACCGCCTGGAGCGTGGCCGGCGAGGACAGCCACCTGCTGGTGGTCCGCACCCGCTCGATCGCCCAGCTCTCCGACGTCCTCCAGCGGCTCCAGGCGATCGACGGGGTCGCCCGTACCCACACCGCGGTGGTCCTGGCGACCCCGGTCCGCCGCCCGCCGGCGGTGTAGGCGCGATGACCCACAGCAGCCCTGCTCCCGACCAACCGGGGCACCCCCCTGGGGTTCCCCGGACCCCTCCCGACCAACCGGGGCACCCCCCTGGGGTTCCCCGGACCCCTCCGGCGGCCGAGCGGACCGCACCTGGCGTGCAGCGCATGTTCGACCGGGTCGCCCCCCGCTACGACCTGGCCAAC
>DASZON010000443.1:0-4614 GCA_035550755.1 Actinomycetota bacterium
CGAGCGGTACCCCGCCTTCGACATCCCGACGATCCTGCTGCCGGCCACCATCGACAACAACATCCCCCACGTCGAGCTGTCGGTGGGCGCCGACAGCGCCCTCAACCTGATCGTCGACGCCATCGACCGGCTCCGGGAGGCGGGGACGGCGTCGCGGCGGTGCTTCGTCGTCGAGACCATGGGCGGCTACTGCGGCTACCTGGCCCTGCTGGGCGGCCTGTCCGGGGGTGCGGTCCGGGTCTACCTGCACGAGGAGGGCATCACCCTCAAGGACCTGGCCGGCGACATCGAGCGGATGGTGGCCAGCTTCGAGGTCGGCCAGCGGCTGTTCCTCACCGTCATGAACGAGCGGGCCAGCCCCATGTACACCAGCGAGTTCCTGGTCCGGCTGTTCGAGCAGGAGAGCCAGGGGCTGTTCGATGCCCGCGAGGTGGTCCTGGGCCAGACCCAGCAGGGCGGCGCGCCGTCCCCGTACGACCGGATCCTCGGCACCCGCCTGGCCGCCCACTCCATCGACTGGCTCAGCGACCAGCTCGACAGCGGCCGCACCGAGGGGGTGGTGATCGGGCTCTACGAGGGCAAGGTACGGGTGCTGCCGGTGCGGGACGCCGAGGAGCTGGCCGACTGGGAGCACCGGCGCCCGAAGCGCCAATGGTGGCTGGAGCTGCGCCCGCTCGTCGACGTGCTCGCCAGCCGGCTCGCCGTGCCCGGCGGCTAGGCTTCGCGCAGCTCGAAGGAGACGACCTTGCCGGTGCCGGGGGCGGTGGAGTCGTCGTCGCGGACCTCGATGCGGACCACGTCGTCGCCGGCGTCGACGGTCAGCTCGACCGCGGCGTGGCTGTGGCGGATGGCGCTGGCCACGAGCTCGCTGGCCATCCGGCCGGCGTCGTCCACCAGGCCGAAGGGACCGGCCAGGGTCACCGCCTCGGCGGCGAAGGCGCCGGCCCGGCGCGGGGCCTGCGGCCCGGCCTCCAGCCAGGCCCGGCGGCGCCGCTCGGAGCCCTGGCGGAGCACCCGGTGGGCCGGCAGCCCGCCGGCGACGGAGGGCGGGCAGGTCGGGCACTCGAGCAGCTGGCCAGGCTCGGCCGGCTGCTGGACATGGCGGAGATGCCCGCAGTCGAGCCGGACCCAGCGGCCGGGGTTGCCGGTGACCTCCGAGGCCAGCCGGGCCGCCTGCGGGGTTCCGGTGTCGGGCACGACGGGGAAGAGTCTGTCAGCCAACGGCGATCACACCCATCGGGGAAGCAGTGCCTGGAACTACCATACGGCCGGATCGGGGGCTGGAGAAGACCTCTCGAGGGTGATCACGTGCCCGTAACAAGAAATTTAAACTGGCTGACGCATCTGCCCGAAGGAACCGACCCTGCGGGGCTGGACCTGCTCGCCGCCGGCAGCCTGCCCGCCGCCTGGCGCCGGCTGGCCTCGGAGGAGCCCGGCCGCCCGGCCCTGTGGGCCGAAGGCCCGGGCTGGCGGACCCGCGCCGACCTGGAGGCGGCCGGGGCCAGGGTGGCCGGCCGGCTGGCCCGGGCCGGGCTGGCCGCCGGGGACCGGGTGCTGGTCAGCGCGGCCACGTCCATGGACCTGGTCGTGGCCTACCTGGGCGCCCTGCGCATGGGCCTGGTGGTGGTGCCGGCCAACACCGCCTACCGGGAGCGCGAGCTGGCCCACATCGTGGCCGACGCCCGGCCCCGGGCGGCCGTGGTCGACGACCCCCGGCGGGGTGGGTGGGCGCGGCGGGCGGCCGGCGGCGACCTGCTGGTCGCCGGGCCCGAGGTCGACCTGGCCGACGGCGACCCGCCGCCGCTGGACGGCGCCCAGCCCGGCGACCCGGCCCTGCTCTGCTACACCTCGGGCACCACCGGCGCCCCCAAGGGGGCCGTCCTGGCCCACGGCAACCTGCTGGCCAGCGCCGAGGCCCTCCGCCTGGCCTGGCGCTGGACGCCGGAGGACCGGCTGGTCCTGGCCCTGCCCCTGTTCCACATCCACGGTCTCGGGGTCGGGCTGCACGGGACCCTGCTCGCCGGGGCGTCGGCCGTGCTCCTCCCCCGCTTCGACGTCGGCGGCGTCCTCGACGCGGCCCGCGACCACCAGGCCACCCTGTTCTTCGGGGTGCCGACCATGTACACCCGGCTCGCCGACTCCTCCCGGGCGGACGAGCTGGGCCGGCTGCGGCTGTGCGTCTCGGGGTCGGCGCCGCTGCCCCGGACGGTGTTCGAGCGCCTGGCCGCCCGCGCCGGCCAGCGGGTGCTGGAGCGCTACGGCATGACCGAGACGGTCATGAACGTCTCCAACCCCTGTGACGGCGAGCGCCGGCCGGGCACGGTGGGGCTGCCCCTGCCCGGGGTCGAGCTACGCCTGGCCGGCGGGGACGACGGCGAGATCCTGCTGCGGGGGCCGAACGTGTTCTCCGGCTACTGGGAGAACCCGGAGGCCACGGCCGAGGCCTTCGGCCCCGGCGGCTGGTTCCGCACCGGCGACCTCGGCAGCTTCGACGAGCGCGGCTATCTCCGCATCGAGGGGCGCAGCAAGGAGCTGATCATCACCGGCGGCTTCAACGTCCACCCCCGCGAGGTCGAGGAGCTGCTGCTCGAGCACCCCGGGGTGGCCGAGGCGGCGGTGGTCGGGACGCCGTCCGAGGAGTGGGGCGAGCAGGTGACCGCCTTCGTCGTCCCGGCCGACCCGGCCGACCCGCCCGGCCGCGAAGAGCTGCTGGCGTTCGCGGCCGAGCGGCTGGCCGGGTTCAAACGGCCCCGGGCCCTGCACTATGTGGAGGCATTGCCCCGCAACGCCCTCGGCAAGGTCCTCAAGCATGAGCTCCGGAGTTGACCCGCTCCGAGGCCAGGTCCCGCTCGCGATCGTCGTCGGCGTCGATGTCGCTCTGGTAGGTCTCGGACGCCAGCCAGGTGGCAACCACCGTGATCGCCGCCATCACGGCCATGTAGGCGGCCACGGCCGGCCAGCCCCACACCTTCAGCAGGGCGGCCGCGACCAGCGGGGCGAACCCGCCGGCGAACACCGAGGCGAGCTGGTAGCCGAGCGAGGCCCCGCTGTAGCGGACCCTGGTCCCGAACAGCTCGGCGAAGTACGCCCCCTGGGGCCCGTACATCAGGTCGTGGCCGACGTTGACCCCGAGGACGATGGCCAGCCAGATCAGCAGGGCCGTCTTGGTGTTCACCAGCAGGAAGAACGGGAAGGCGAACACCAGCGAGAACAGCGCCCCGCCGAGGTACAGCGGGCGCCGGCCGACCCGGTCCGACAGCGACCCGTACCAGGGGATCACCGCCAGCCCCAGCAGGGCGGCGATGACCACGCCCCAGAGCATGGTGCTCTTGGGCAGCCCCAGCTCCTCGGTGCCGTACACCAGCACGTAGACGGTGAGGATGTAGAAGGTGCCGTTCTCGGCGATCCGCATCCCCATGGCCAGCAGCACCTCGCGCGGGTACTTGCGCAGCACGTCCAGGATCGGCATGGGGGCCTCGGTGCCGGTGTCCTTGACCCGCTGGAACGCCGGGGACTCGTACAGGCGCAGCCGCACGAACATGCCGATGACGATCAGGATGGCGCTGAGCAGGAACGGGACCCGCCAGCCCCAGGACAGGAAGGCCTCGTCGGAGGTGACCTCCTGGACGATCAGGAACACCACCGTGGACAGGAACAGGCCGGCGGGGACGCCCATCTGCGGCCAGCTGCCGAAGAAGCCGCGGCGGCCCCGTGGGGCGTGCTCGACCGACATCAGCACCGCCCCGCCCCACTCACCGCCGACGCCGATGCCCTGGGCGATGCGCAGCACCACCAGCAGGACCGGGGCCCAGATGCCGATGGCGGCATAGGTCGGCATGAGCCCGATGAGGAAGGTCGCCACGCCCATGATGAGCAGCGACAGGACCAGCATCGTCTTGCGCCCGACCCGGTCGCCGAAATGGCCGAAGATGATCCCGCCGAACGGGCGGGCGGCGAAGCCGACCCCGTAGGTGGCCAGGGCCAGCAGGGTGCCCGAGGACGGGTCGGCCTTGGGAAAGAACAGCTTGTTGAACACCAGGGCGGCGGCGGTCCCGTAGAGGAAGAAGTCGTACCACTCGATCGTGGTCCCGATGAAGCTGGCCGCCACCACCTGCCGGATGGAGCTCCGCTCGGAGGTGTGGTCGGTGGATGTCATCGCGCAACCTCCTTGTTGGCGCTGCAGAGGTTGATCTCCACCGGTAAAAGTGGGTAAACGCGTGCAATCGGACGGCAGGGGACGGAGGAGCGGATGGACATGGACGTGAACCTGGGCGGCAGGACCGCCATCGTCACCGGGGGGGCCAGCGGCATCGGCGAGGCCTGCGCCCGCCACCTGGCCGGCGCCGGGGCCAAGGTGACCGTCATCGACCTGGACGGCACCGGCGCCGAACGGGTCGCCGGCGAGATCGGCGGCAGCGCCGTGGCCGCCGACCTGACCGACCCTTCAGGCGTCGACGGACTCGGGTTGTCGGCCGACGTGCTGGTCAACAACGCCGGCTTCCAGCACGTGGCCCCCGTCGAGGAGTTCCCGCCCGAGCGGTTCGCGGCCATGCTCGCCCTGATGGTCGAGACGCCGTTCCGCCTCGCCCGGGCGGTCCTCCCCGGCATGTACGA
>DASZON010000444.1:0-3657 GCA_035550755.1 Actinomycetota bacterium
GGGGCCATGATGATGGCCGCGTCCTGGCCGACCACGTCGTCGCGCAGCTGCACGATCGAGCGCCACCAGGCCTTCTTGATGTTGTTCTTGAGCTCGACCCCGAGCGGACCGTAGTCGTAGCTCGAGCGGATCCCCCCGTAGATCTCGCTCGACTGGAAGGCGAAGCCGCGTCGCTTGGCCAGGTTGACGATCACGTCCATCGGGTCGCTGGGCACTGGGTGAGCCTCCCTGTCTGCCGCCGGCGATGGCTTCGCCGGCGGTTCGGTGCGGGCCGGTAGGGGGCCATGCTACCCCGAGGCGATCCCGACGATCGCCCCGATATTCACACCCCGACGGGGTGCCAGACCGTCTTGGTCTCCAGGAAGGCGGCGATCCAGTAGGGGTCCTGGCCCTTGGCGTCCGAGAGCCAGTCGCGGCCCGACAGCTTCACCGGCGGCACCACCCGCTTGACGTTCTCGGCCGCGGCCAGCTCGGCCTCGCGGTACTGGGCCAGGTCGAGGCCGGCCAGGTCGAGGGCGTCGACGTCCATGTGGGCGGCCAGCGGGCCGGCCAGCTCGGCGGCGAACCCGGTGAGCAGGTTCACCACCCCGCCGGGCAGGTCGCTGGTGGCCAGGACCTCGGCCAGGGTGATGGCGGGCAGCGGCCGGGTCTCGGAGGCCACGACCACGGCGGTGTTGCCGGAGACGATCACCGGGGCCAGCCGCGACACCAGCCCGAGCAGCGACGAGGCCGCCGGGGCGAAGACCCCGACCACCCCGGTCGGCTCGGGCACCGAGAAGTTGAAGTAGGGGCCGGCGACCGGGTTGGCCGCGCCGAACACCTGGGTGAGCTTGTCGGCCCAGCCGGCGTACCACACCCAGCGGTCGACCGCCTTGTCGACGATCTCGGCGGCGGCCTTCCGGGCCACCCCCTCGGCCCGGGCGACCTCGTCGGCGAACTGCTCGCGCCGGCCCTCCAGCATCTCGGCCACCCGGTACAGGATCTGGCCGCGGTTGTAGGCGGTCGCCCCGGCCCAGCCCGGCTGGGCCTTGCGGGCCGCCTGGACGGCGTCGCGGACGTCCTTGCGCGAGGCCCGGCAGGCGTTCGCCCAGGGCACCCCTTTGGCGTCGGCGACCAGGTACGACCGGCCCGATTCGGTCCGCGGGAACTTGCCCCCGATGTACAGCTTGTAGGTCTTGCGCACGTCCAGCCGTTCGCCCTCGCCCACGTCGGCCTCCACCGGGTCGTTCCAGGGGCATCCAGCATAGACTTCCCCCCGGGGCCAGGGGGCTGGCCGAAGGGATAGGGGATGGAGGAGCGCTCCTTCAGCGGGGACGAGCTCGCCGGGCTGGCGAGGGTCGCCCCGGAGCTGATCGGGTGGCTGGCCGAGCTGGGGATCCTGGGAGCGCCGCCGTACGGGCTCGGCGACGTGCGGCGGGTGCGGCTGGTCGACGCCTGCCAGCAGGCCGGGCTGTCGCTGGAGGGGATCGGTGAGGCGGTCGCCGCCGGGCGGCTGTCGTTCGCCTTCCTGGACCTGGTGTCGCTGGCCGGGCGGCCGCTCACCGCGACCACCTACGAGCAGCTCTGCGCCGAGCTGGAGCTGCCGATGACACTGGTGCAACGGATCCACGAGGCCTCGGGGCTGGGCCGTCCCCAGCCCGGCGACCCGATCCACGCCCTCGACCGGGACCTGCTGGCCAGCACCCGGCTCGGCCGGGCGCTGGGGCTGGACGACGGGGTGCTGATCCGGCTGTCGCGGGTCTACGGGGAGAACCTGCGCCGGATCGCCCAGGCCGAGCCGGAGTTCTACCACGACCACATCGAGGGACCGCTGCTGGCCTCGGGCATGGACGAGCGGCAGATGCGCGAGGCCGCCTCCCAGCTCAGCGACCAGCTGGCCGAGGTCGTGCAGCAGGTCCTGCTCGCCCTCTACCACCGCCACCAGGAGCGCTACACCATCGACCACCTGGTCGAGCACATCGAGGCGGTGGTCGCCGAGGAGCCGGTGCGGCGGCCCCCGGCCATGTGCTTTCTCGACCTGACCGGCTACACCCGGCTCACCGAGGAGCGGGGCGACCGGGCGGCGGCGGCGCTGGCGACCAGCCTGGCCGACCTGGTCGAGCAGGTGTCGCTCCCCCACGGCGGCCAGCCGGTGAAGTGGCTCGGGGACGGGGTCATGTTCCACTTCCGGCGACCCGGCCAGGCGGTGGTGGCGGCCCTGGAGATGGTCGAGCGGACCCCTCAGGCGGGCCTGCCCGAGGCCCACGTCGGGCTGCACGCCGGGCCGGTGGTGTTCCAGGACGGCGACTACTTCGGCCGCACCGTCAACCTGGCCGCCCGGATCGCGGCCCACGCCGGCCCCGGCCAGGTGCTGGTCTCCGATCAGGTGGTGGCCGAGTGCGGCGACGGCGCCATCGCCTTCGAACCCATCGGCCCGGTGTCCCTCAAGGGCGTCACCGACCCGGTCCCCCTGCACCGGGCCACCCGCAGGACCACCGTCGGATGAGCCGGCCGCCCCGGCGGCTCCTGCGCCGGCTGGCCCGGCAGGTGCTTCCCGGGGCGCCGGTGGGGCTTTCCGCCGGCGCGCCCGGCCGCGAGCTCCTGGTGGCCGGGGCCGACGGCCGGCCCATCCCGGTCACCGACGAGGGGCAGGGGCCGGCGGTCCTGCTGCTGCACGCCGGCTCGGCCGACCGCTCGTCCTGGGCCGGGGTGGCGGCGGCGCTGACCGGGCGTTTCCGGGTCCTGCGCTTCGACCGCTGGACCTACCGCGACGGCCACGCGGACACGGCACCGGCCGGGACCGACACCATGAGCGCCGAGGTCGGCGACGTGCTCGCGGTGACGGCCGCGGCCGGGGTGCGGCCGCTGCTGGTGGGCCACTCCTCGGGGGCGGTGGTCGCCCTGGAGAGCGCCCTGGCGGCGCCGTCGGCGTTCCGGGCGATGGTGCTGTACGAGCCGCCCGTGGCCGTCGACGAGCCGCTGGGGGGCGAGGCCCTGCGGCGGGCCCGGGCGGCCCTGGACGCCGGCGACCCGGACCGGGCGATCGTCATCCACATGCGCGAGATCGCCGGGGTCGGCCGGCTCATGGTCGCCGGCCTGCGGCGGGTGCCGCCGGCCTGGCGGGTCGTGCGCGGCCACGCCCGCGCCCAGATCACCGACGACGAGGCGATCGAGTCCCTCGGCGTCGGCCTGGACCGCTATGCCCGCCTGCACCTGCCGGTGCTGCTGCTGGGCGGCGACCGCAGCCCGGCGCACATGCGCCGCCGGCTCGACGCCCTGGCCGCCGTGCTGCCCCGGCTGGAGGAGGTGGTCGTCCTGCAGGGGCAGGGCCACCTGGCCAACCTGCGCGCGCCCGGCGAGGTCGCCGGGGTGATCGCCGGCTTCGCCGACCGCCTGGGCTCCTAGGACAGGTCGAGGTAGGCGGCCAGGCCGTGGCGGCCGCCCTCGCGGCCGAAGCCGGACTCCTTGTAGCCGCCGAACGGGGAGGTGGGGTCGAAGCGGTTGAAGGTGTTGGCCCACACCACCCCGGCCCGCATGCGGTTGGCCAGGTCCAGGATGCGGCTGCCCTTGTCGGTCCAGACCCCGGCCGACAGCCCGTAGGGGGTGTTGTTGGCCTTCTCCACCGCCTCGTCGGGGGTGCGGAAGGTCAGCACCGACAGGACCGGCCCGAAGATCTCC
>DASZON010000445.1:0-3604 GCA_035550755.1 Actinomycetota bacterium
CGAGCCCTTGACGAACATCTCCTCCAGGTACCAGTCGGGGTCGACCTTGCGGAAGACCCGCTCGTAGTCCATCAGCCACTTCGGGTCGGGCGGGTTGAAGCCCTGGTGGAACGCGTAGAAGGTCTCGATGAACGCGTCCCCGAAGCGGTTCTTGGTGTTCTCGGGGCTGGCGTCCCAGAAGCCGGTGTGGGCGTCGAGCACGAACGTGCCGTCCTTCATCGGGGCACTCCTTCCAACCTAGCTGGGGATCAGGATCGCGCGGGTTCCGGGCAGCCGGCCGTTGTCGAGATCGTCGATGGCGTCGTTGGCGGCCTCCAGGGGGTAGGGCTTGGTGTGCAGGGTGACCTTGCCCTGGGCGGCCAGGGCCATCAGCTCGGCGAGGTCGTTGTAGGTGCCGACGATGTTGCCGATCACGTTGCGCTCGGTGGAGATGATCTCGATGGTGGGGACCTCGATCGTCCCGCCGTAGCCGATCACGAAGTGCGAACCGGCCCGCCTGGTCATCTGCCAGGCGTCCTTCTCGGCGCCTTCCTCGCCGACGAAGTCCAGCACCACCTCGGCCCCGTTGCCGTCGGTCAGCTCCTTGACCTGCTCGACCTGGCTGCCGTCGGCGATCACGCCGTGGGTGGCGCCGATGGTCTTGGCGAACTCGAGGGCCTCGGGGTTGCGGTCGACCACGATGACGTTGGTGGCGCTGAGGGCGGCCAGCACCTGGATGCCGATGTGGCCGAGGCCGCCGGCCCCGATGACCACGCACGAGGTGCCCGGGTACAGCGAGGGCACGGCCTTGCGGACGGCGTGGTAGGCGGTCAGGCCGGCGTCGGCCAGGGCGGCCACGTCGGCCGGCTGGAGCTTGGGGTCGATCTTGACCACGGCCCTGGCCCCGGTGCGCAGGAGCTGGGCCATGCCGCCGTCGGTGTTGAGGCCGGGGAAGAAGCTGTTGACGCAGTGCATGTCGTCGCCGGCCCGGCAGTAGCGGCAGAACCCGCAGGTCGCCTGGGGATGGAGGATGACGGTGTCGCCGGGGGCGACGTGGGTGACGGCCGAGCCGACCTCGTGCACCCAGCCGGCGTTCTCGTGGCCGAGGGTGTAGGGCAGCGGCGTCTCCACCCCCGCCTCGGCCCATTGGCCCAGGTAGAGGTGGATGTCGGTACGGCACAGGCCCGCCCCGCCGACCTTGACGATGACGTCGAGCGGGTCCTGGACCTTGGGTTCCTCGATCTCATCGACGGAGGGCCGCTCCGGATAACGGTGGACCCGCACTGCCTGCATCGACGCACCACCTCGTCCTGGCTCGCTCGGGGGACCTGCCATGACCGTTCGATCGTTCGATACATCGTGGAAACGAACAAGGTCCCAAACTTTCACGATAGTTGGGATATCACGCGGCTTTGCCGGTCACGCGAGGGCGGATGCACGATCGGCGCCGCTCGGGAATGCTGGCCGGGTCATGACACCACTGAGGCGGCTGCGACGGGCCGCGATCGACGTCGAGCCGCTGCGCCACCCCGACTTCCGCCGGCTGTGGCTGGGCAACTCCCTTGGCTTCGTCGGCTTCCAGCTGACCGCGGTGGCCGTGCCCGTGCAGGTGTACGAGCTGACCGGATCCTCGTTCTGGGTGGGCATGCTGGGCGTGGTCGGGCTGGTCCCGCTGGTGCTGTTCGGGCTCTGGGGCGGGGCGGTGGCCGATGCCGTCGACCGGCGGCGGCTGCTGCTGGCGTCGTCGCTGACCCTGTGGGGCTGCACCGGCGCGCTGCTGGCGGCGGCCGTGGCCGGGCTGGCCAGCCTGCCCCTGCTGCTCGGGCTGGTCGCGGTCCAGGCGGCCGGGTTCGCGGTCGCCTCCTCGACCCGGGGGGCGATCGTCCCCCGGGTCCTGCCGACCGGGCTGGTGCCGGCGGCCAACACCCTGTCGTTCACCGCGTCGAACCTGGGCATGGTCCTCGGCCCCCTGCTGGCCGGGCTGATCCTGGCCCGCTGGTCGTTCGCGGCCGCCTACGCCGCCGACCTGGCCATCTTCACCTTCGCCCTGTACGCCGCCCTGCGGCTGCCGGCGCTGCCCCCGGCCGGGGCGCCGATCGCCCCCGGGCTGCGCTCGGTGGCCGACGGGCTGGCCTTCATCGCCACCCGGCCGGTGCTGCTGCTGTCGTTCGCCGTCGACATCGCGGCCATGGTCCTGGCCATGCCGAGGGCCCTGTTCCCCGAGACCGCGGCCCGCCTGGGCGGCCGCGGCGCGGTCGGCTGGCTGTACGCCGCCATCGCCATCGGGGCGGTGCTGGCCGGGCTGTCCTCGGGCTGGATCGGCCGGGTCCGCCGCCAGGGGGTGGCCCTGGTCGGGGCCGTGATCGGCTGGGGGCTGGCCGTGGCCGCGGCCGGGCTGGTCCAGACGCTGCCGCTGATGGTGGTGCTGCTGGCCGTGGCCGGGGCGGCCGACCTGGTCTCGGCCGTCTACCGCCAGACGATCCTCCAGACCTATGCTCCCGATGAGATGCGCGGGCGGATGCAGGGGGTGTTCATCGTGGTCGTGGCCGGCGGGCCCCGGCTCGGCGACCTGCGGGCCGGCGCCACCGCGGCCGCCTTCGGGGTGACCGTGTCCTGGGTCGGGGGCGGGCTCCTGGCCGCCGCCCTGGTCAGCCTGGCCCTGCTGGTCCCGGCCCTGCGCAACTACGACGCCCGCGCCCCCCACGCCGTCGACCCGGCGGTCACCCCGGGGGCCCGCTGACCCCCCGCTCGACCGGCTGTCCTAGGCGCTGCCGCCGACGGCGATCTCGGTGGCGACGACCAGGCCGGGCTCGTTGGTGGGACCGTCGTCGATCTCGCGCAGGCAGCGGCCGATCAGCTCGGCGGCGATGCGGTCGACGGGGATGCGCACGCTGGTCAGCGTCGGCTCGGTCATCTGCTGGACGAACCCGCCGTCGAAGCCGGTCACGGCCAGGTCGTCGCCGACCTGCAGCCCCATCGACCGGGCGGCGTTGACCACCACCGCGCCCAGCACGTCGCTGCCGGTGACGATGGCGGTCGGGCGGCGCTTGCGGCCGAGCAGGCGCACGACGCCGCCGTGGATCTGGTCCAGGGAGGCGCCGAGGACGACCGAGCCCTCGGCGACCCGGATCCCGTGGTCGGCCAGGCCCTTGCGGAACCCCTCGAGGCGCTCCAGGTCCCAGTAGTTCTGGGCGTCGTAGCCGACGAAGGCGAACGACTCGTGGCCGCGTTCGACCAGGTAGCCGACGGCCGAGGCGGCCGCGGCCACGCTGTCGGTGTCGACCCAGCTCTGGGGCAGGCCGGGGTCGGTGCGGCCGAACATGGCGAAGGGGATGCCGGCCTGGTGGAGGTAGCGGACCCTGGGGTCGTCGACCCGCGACCCGGAGAGGATGAACCCGTCCACCCCGCGGATCGCCACCAGCTCCCGGAACACCTCCAGCTCGTCGCCCTGCTCGGTGAAGACGAGCACGTGGTGGCCACGGTCGGCGGCGGCGCGGACCAGGGCCTGGATGAACCCGAGGACGAAGGCGTTCTCGGCCGCCAGCTGCTCGCTCGGCATGTGGTAGCCGAGCTGCATGGTCCGCTGGGAGCGGAGGCTGCGGGCGGCCCGGTGGGGCTGGTAGTC
>DASZON010000446.1:0-6169 GCA_035550755.1 Actinomycetota bacterium
GCCCTGAACATGGAACGATGTCCCGGGACAGGTGCGCACGATGTCCCGAGACATCACAGCGCGGAGGAGGTGGGATTCGAACCCACGGGGCCCTCTCGGGTCCGGCGACTTTCAAGGTCGCTGCCTTCGGCCGCTCGGCCACTCCTCCGCGCCGTAGTGTAGGGGCGGGCGGTCAGCGGCGGCGGCGCTTGCCGGCGGCCTTGGGGTCGGGTGGGGGACGGCGGCGGCGGGCCAGGACGGCCAGGAGGGCGGTGCCGACCGCGACCAGCCCGCCGAGGGCGGCGGCGAGGCGGCGGCCGCGGGTGCCGCCGGGGATCACCGCGGCCAGCTCCCGCCGGGCCTCGATCACCTGGTCGCGCTGCTCCATGCGGCGGCCGAGCTCGATCAGGGTGTCGTCGTCGATCAGGTCCTCGACGGCGGTGAGCAGCACCGAGTCCTCGGTGTCGAGGTGATTGCGGACCTGCTCGGTCAGCATCTTGAGCTTGGCCTGGAGGGTGTCGCCGGACCTGGCCTCGGTCAGCTCGCGGCTCAGTCGGTCGATCAGGCGGTGCTGCTCGATGGCCTGGTCGAGGGTGGCCAGGCTGACCTCGGCCCGGCGGGCCCGCTCCCGGAAGATCGTATAGAGGATGACCTCCTCCTGGTCGACGTGGTGGCGGAGGGCGGCCTGGAGCTGGCCGATGAGGACGGCGCGCTCGTCCTCGTCGTCTCCCTCCAGCCGCTCGCCGCGCTCCAGCAGCACCTCGACCTTGCGGTGCTCCTGCCTGACCAGGGTCAACGCGTCCATGCCCATCCTTCGCGATCGGCGGCTACCGGGAAGCGTGCACCGCAGCCGGGCCCGTCAAACCGGCGGCCGCGCCCACTCACGCCCGCGACCTGGCCCGCCGCCGGTGGCGGGCCCCGTTGCGCTCGATCATGGACCGGTCCGAGGACCAGGGCGCGTACGGGGCCATGGTCAGCTCGGCCAGGGCCAGCAGCACGCGGTCGTAGTTGACCCGCCAGCCGGCGAAGTCGCGCCAGGCCTGCTCCAGATCGGGCCTGAGGGGCACGCCGGCCTCGGCCAGCTCCCCGCAGACCTGGTCGAACTCGCGGCGGTCGATCGAGATCGGCTCCCGCGGCCAGTGCGGGTCGGGGTTGTGGACGACGTCGAAGAAGTCGGCGATCCGCCGCAGGGCGACGTACCCGGCGCGGATGCACAGCTCGGCGTCGGGGCTGCGCGGGCGGTCCACCGTCGAGGCCAGCAGCGACGCCCCGTCCAGCACCGCCCCCGACGCCGTCACCCAGGAGTGCTGCCAGTTGGGAGAGCGGAAGAACACCAGCGCGGGCAGGGAAGTGTGGGTCTCGCTGATGTCGACGAACCAGTTCTCCCAGTCCCGCCACAGCGCCTCCAGCCGGTCCCAGCCGCCGATGACCGACGACCGGATCAGCATGGCCGTCGCCGTCGGCGGGGTGTTGGCCCGCACGTCCAGCGCCGCCACGGCCGCCTCCCGCCGCTGGAACGACTGGTACATCGAGGGCAGGTAGCTGATCACCATGGCCAGCAGCACCAGGCCGAACCCGGCCTCGGTGAACGCCAGCACGGTGGTGGGCAGGTTCGGCGGCACCTCGAAGCCCAGGGTGTAGATCGAGGAGCCGCTGAGCACGAGCGCCCTTCGCAGAGGCCGCTCCCCCAGCGACCAGAACATCAGCACGTAGCCGGTCCCGGTCAGGACCAGCCAGGTTGCGGCCAGGGTGAACAGGCTGATCGGCCCGTACAGGGCCAGGACCCGGTCGCGCTCCTCGAAGCTCCTGGCCCGCCGACCGCGCAGCCAGAACGCGGCCCGCATGCTGACGAACACCCAGCGGGTGATCGTGACCGGCAGCGCCCTGGGCACGACCAGGGTCATGATCGCCGACAGGACCGTCGTCGCCACCAGCAGGACCCCGACCACGAAGGCGAGCACCGCCAGCACGGTGATCATCACCGCCAACTCGCCTCCCTCGCTGCTCAGTCGCCATGGCGGCGGGCGGCCGCCAGGACCCTGGCCGCCTCCCGGGCCCGCTCCCTGGGCACCCACACCCGGTTCCCACCGGCCCCGGCCAGGTACACCAGCCGGTCCAGCAGCCGCCCCCACCGCTCCGGCCGCTCCGGGTCCGGCTCACCACTGGAGGGGATGCCGGCCTCGGCCAGCACCGCCCGCACCCTGGAAGCCAGCTCCGGGTTCCGGAAATTCCCCAGCCGCCGCCTCGGCGCCCCCGGCGGCAAGCTCCCCGACCCCTCGTCCATCCCCCGATCATCCCACCCCGCCGGCTTGGGCCGGCGTCCAGGGTTGCCTACAATGTTCCCGGCCCAGGCAGCCAGCTTGGGAAATCAGGAGGCATCGCCTAGTCTGGTCTATGGCGCCCGCCTGCTAAGCGGGTTTGGGGTTCATCCCCCATCGTGCGTTCGAATCGCACTGCCTCCGCTTGCGCCGCTAGCTCAACGGATAGAGCACCAGACTACGGATCTGGCGGTTGGGGGTTCGAATCCCTCGCGGCGCGCACCATCAGCCCAGGTCAGAAGCTACACTCGCGCATCCCGGCGCGGATCTGCGTCCGGTCCAGACGGATCTGGTCGGATCCAGTCCGGTCTGGTGGATGATCAAGTCCCCGGCTGCTCTCCGCCGTGACGTCCGTCTCGTAGAGACCTGGTCCCTAGGGGGCCCGGAGCCTGACGACTACTGGGATCCTCCTCGATCGGTCTAGATCGACGAACATCCAACGTGAGCAGGCCAGATCCGTCTGGAGCGAGTAGGTCGACCATGGTCGCGCGTCCGGTGGCCTGCAATACTCGCGAGGTGGCAGGGCCGGTGCTTCTGGAACGCGAGCACGAGCTCGCCGAGCTCGCCCAGGCCGCCCGCGAGGCGGTGGCCGGCGAGGGCGGGCTGGTGCTCATCCTCGGTGAGGCCGGCATCGGCAAGTCGAGCCTGGTCCGGGCGCTGCGCGGGCTGCTGCCGGCGAATGGGCGCCTGCTGGTCGGCCACTGCGACGACCTGGGCACCCCGCGGACCCTGGGGCCGTTCCGCGACCTGGCCGGCGGTGTCGGCACCGGGCTGACCCGGGCGCTGCGAGGAGGTGGCGAGCGGGACGCGGTGCTGGCCGCGTTGCGGGCCGAGCTGAACTGGGCCGGGCACCCGACCGTCCTGGTCGTCGAGGACGTGCACTGGGCCGACGAGGCCACCCTGGACGTGCTGGGCTACCTGGCGCGCCGGATCGCTGAGCTGCCGGCTGTCCTGGTCCTGACCTACCGCGACGACGAGCTGACCCGCGAGCACCCCCTGCACCAGCTCCTCGGGCAGGCGGCCGCCTCGGGTCGGGTCCGCCGGCTGCCGCTGCGGCGCCTGTCCGAGCAGGCAGTACGGCAGTTGGGTTCGGCGAGCCCGGTCGACGCCCGGCAGGTGTTCGCCATGACATCGGGCAACCCGTTCTTCGTCACCGAGGTGCTCGCGACCGGGAACGGCGACCAGGTCCCGTCCACGGTCGTCGACGCGGTGCTGGCCCGGGTGCGCCGCCTGGACCCGGCCAGCCAGGACGCGCTCGACCAGCTGGCCGTGGTCCCCTCCAGGGTGGAGCGGTGGCTGGTCGACGCCCTGGTGCCGGGCGGGTTGGCCGCGCTGGCGGCGGCCGAGGAGCACGGCCTGCTCACGGTGTCGCCGGCCGCGGTGGCGTTCCGCCACGAGCTCGCCCGCCGGGCGATCGCGGACTCGGTGCCGGTGGCGCGCCGGGTGGCGCTGAACCGACAGGTCCTCCAGGCGCTGGCCGGGCGGGAGGACGCCGACCTGGCCCGCATCGTCCACCACGCGGCCCAGGCCGGCGACACCGACGCCATCGTCCGCTACGGGCCGCCGGCGGCCCGGGACGCAGCCGCCGCCGGCGCCCACCGCGAGGCGGTCGCCCACTACCGCCTGGTGCTCGGTCACCGGGAGCGGTTCCCCCCGGCTGAGCTGGCCGAGCTGCTGGAGCGCCATGCCGTCGAGTGCTACACGATCGGGACCGCCGAGGCGATGCTCGCCGCCCAGCGCGAGGCAATCGAGCTGCGCCGGTCACAGGGCGACCAGCGCGCCCTCGGGGCGGACCTGCGCTGGCTGTCCCGGATGGCCTGGTGGGCCGGGGATCGGGCCGCCGCCGAGCACGCCGGCGCGGAGGCGATCGCCGTGTTGGAGCCGGCCGGCGACTGCCGGCTGCTCGCCCTGGCCTTCAGCAACCAGTCCCAGCTCCACATGCTGGCCTACCGGGCCAGCGACTGCGTGGCGGTCGGCGAACGGGCCATCGCTCTGGCCCGCGAGGTGGGCGACGCCGCGATCCTGTCCCACGCCCTGCTCGGCGTCGGTTCCGTGCGCCAGGGCCTGCTTGGCGATCCGATGGGCTGGTCGCTGATGGAGGAGAGCCTGCGGGTCGCGCTGGCCGCCGGCGAGGTCGAGCACGCCTGCCGTGCCTACGGCACCATCGTCTGGGACCTTCTCGACGATCTCCGTCTGGATGAGGCCGAGCGGAAGCTGGCGGAGGGCATGCGTCTCGCCGAGCAGTCCGACCACCTCGGCATCCTCGGCTACCTCCAGGTGGAGCTGGGCCGGCTCCGGCTGGCTAGGGCGGCCTGGGACGAGGCGGTGCGGGCGGCCGAGCGGGGGCTGAGCGACCTGCCCTACCAGCGGTGCCCCGCGCTGGTGGTGCTTGGCCTGGTGCGGGTGCGTCGGGGCGAGCCGGGCGGCGACGAGCTGCTGCGCCAAGCCGAGGAGCTCGCGGTGGAGCTGGGGGAGCTGCTACGGACCGGGCCGGTGGCCGTGGCCCGGGCCGAGGCGGCCTGGCTGGCCGGTGACCTCGCCGCCGTGCGGGCCATCGCCGGCCCGGCCTACGAGGAGGCCAGCCGCCTGGGCTACCCCCCGCTCCAGGCCGAGCTGAGCTACTGGCTGACCAAGGCTGGAGAGGCCGTGCCGCCGCCCGCGTCCGAGCATCCCTACGCCTTGCAGGCGGCCGGGCGCTGGCGAGAGGCGGCCGCGGCCTGGCAAGCGGTCGGGTACCCATACGAGCACGCCGCGGCCCTGGCCGAAAGCCCCGACCCCCAGGACCGGCTGGCCGCGCTGGCCGAGCTCGACGCGCTGGGAGCCGCGCCGCTGGCCCGGCTGGTCCGGGCCGGACTGCGCCGGCTGGGCGTCACCCACGTGCCCCGCGGACCGGCCGGGGCCACCCGCCAGAACCCCGTCGGCCTCACCGAGCGGCAGGTCCAGGTACTGGGGCTGCTCGGCCAGGGCTGCTCCAACGCCGAGATCGCCGACCGGCTGGTGATCTCCATCCGGACGGTCGACAGCCACGTCGCTGCCGTGCTGGCCAAGCTCGGCGTCGCGACCCGACGGGCCGCGGCTGCCCGAGCGGCCGACCTGGGGCTCCTCGACCCGAAAGCTCGGTAGCCGCCGGCGCCGATCTCGGTAGCGGCCACGGATCCGCGACGGGCCCGCCGGGCCGTACAACCGCACGACGACACGCGGTCGCAAGCCGCGGGTTACCCGCCGGACGCGCCGGCCGGCAAGGAGCCGGGTCCGAGCGTTGTCCCCACAGGGAGGCAGATGGCCATGCCCGAGACCACCGATCCCACCTTCTACCGCAACCCGGCCGAGGCGATCGCGGCCCCACCCGAGCAGCTGGCCTACGTGGCCGCCTACGACCCCGCCGGCCAGGCCAAGGACGCCATCGCGGTGCTCGACTGCGACCCGGCCTCGGCCGACTACGGCCAGGTCGTCGGCTGGAGCGAGCTGCCCACGGCCGGCAACGAGCTGCACCACTTCGGCTGGAACGCCTGCTCGAGCGCGCTGTGCCACCAGGGTCACGGCGACCACGGCCAGCCCCTGGAGCGCCGCTACCTGATCGTCCCGGGGCTGCGGTCGTCGCGGACCTATGTCCTGGACACCAAGCCCGACCCCCGCCACCCCCAGGTCGTCCGGACCATCGAGGCCGAGGAGCTGGCCGCCAAGGCCGGCTACTCCCGCCCCCACACCATCCACTGCGGACCCGGTGGCATCTTCGTGTTCAGCCTGGGCGGGGCCAACGGCGACGACGGCCCCGGCGGGGTCGCCCTGCTCGACCACGACAGCTTCGACGTCGTCGGCCCCTGGGAGGCCGACCGCGGCGACCAGTGGTTCGGCTACGACGGCTGGTGGCA
>DASZON010000447.1:0-2147 GCA_035550755.1 Actinomycetota bacterium
CGCAGCCGCACCGGCCGCTCCGGCGGGTCGAGGGCGCCCGGCGGCTGGGCCGGCTGGGCGTGGGGGATGACGTAGGTCTTGAGGTGCCGCCAGGCGACCACCCCCGACCCGAACCAGTCCGCCAGCTGCCCGAGCACGGCCGCCTCCAGGTCCGGCCCCCTGGGCAGCCCGGGCCGCTCGACCACCGAGGCCGAGATCAGCGCGGCCCCGGGCGGGGCGTAGGTCGGGGCGACGGCGCTGGGCACGCAGAGGTTGTTGACCGGCCCCTCCCCGTCCCCGTCGAGGACGATCACCGCCTCGTCGACCGGGGCCCGGTCGGCGGCGAAGTACAGGCAGGTGGCGGCCACCGACCCCGGCGCCGCCGGCTCGCCGCCGAGCAGCTGCGAGGCGGTGGGGCCGTCGGTGGCGACCACCACCGCCCGGGCCGGCAGGTTGCCGCCGTCGGCCAGGGTCACCTCCCCGTCGCCGACCGCCGCCACCCGCTGGCCGAGCCGCACGCAGTCGGGGGGCAGTCCCCCGGCCAGCTGGGCGCCGATGGCCCCCATGCCGCGGGTCGGGAGGGCGGCGTCGCCGAGGGCGAACATCCGGTAGACGAACTCGAACATGCGGCTGGAGCTGCCCAGCTCCCGGTCGAGCAGGACCCCGCCGAACAGCGGCCGGAAGAAGCGGTCGATGATCGCCTCGGAGAAGCCGTCGCCGGTCAGCAGGTCCTGGGCGGTGGTCTCGGGCCGGGAGAACAGCTCCTCCAGGGTCCCGGCGGTCACCCGCCGCCGCAGGGCGGCCACCTTGAGCTTGTCGCCGAGGGTCCCCACCGGGGCCAGGGCGGTGCGCAGCCCGTCCCAGCGGCGCCGGAACGGGTCGGCCACGGTCACGAACTTCCCGCCGGTGCGGACCATCGCCCCGGGGTAGAAGGGGTGCAGCTCCAGCTCCCGGTAGTCGAGCGCGTCGGTGGCCTCGGGGTAGGCGGTCAGCAGGACCTGGAAGCCGCGGTCGAGCAGGAAGTCCTCGACCCTGTCGGTGCGGACCCGGCCCCCGACCCCGTCGGAGGCCTCCAGCACGGTGGCGGCCACGCCCTTCTCGTGCAGGCGGCGGGCGCAACGGAGCCCGGCCAGGCCCGCCCCGACGACGTAGACGCCGCCGTCCCGCCCGGCCATCTAGCCGCCGGGCCGCTCGGCCGGCCGGGGGACCCCCCCGGCCCGGGCCGCCTCGGCGTCCCGGCGCAGCGTGCCCGGCAGGGCGAAGTGGACGTCCTCGGGGACGACCTCGACCTCGCGGACCTCGGTCGCGCCGCGCTCGCGCAGGGCCCCGACCAGCTCGTCGACCAGCCACTCGGGGGCGGACGCGCCCGAGCTGACACCGACCGTGTCGACCCCCTCGAACCAGGCCGGGTCGACCGCCGAGACGTCCGAGACCAGGTGGGCCTGGCTGCCGGCGGCCCGGGCGACCTCGACCAGCCGGACCGAGTTGGAGGAGTTGGTGGCCCCGATGACCAGGACCAGCTGGCAGTCGCGGGCCAGGGTCTTGACCGCCGCCTGGCGGTTCTGGGTGGCGTAGCAGATGTCGTCCGAGCGGGGGCCGGCCAGCACCGGGAACCGCTCCCGCAGGGTGCCGATGACCCCGGCGGTCTCGTCGACCGACAGGGTGGTCTGGGTCAGGTAGGCGACCCGCTCGGGGTCGGCGACCTCGACCCGGGCCGCCTCCTCCTCGTCGCCGACCAGGTGGACGGCCCTGGGCGCGTGGCCCATGGTGCCGACGACCTCCTCGTGGCCCTCGTGGCCGACGAGGACGATGTCGTAGCCCTTGGCGGCGAACTTGCGCGCCTCCTGGTGGACCTTGGTCACCAGCGGGCAGGTGGCGTCGATCACCCGCAGGCCGCGTTCGGAGGCCTCGGCGTGGACGGCGGGGGCGACCCCGTGGGCCGAGAACACCACCGTGGCCCCCTCGGGGACCTCGTCGAGCTCGTCGACGAACACCGCCCCCCGGGTCTCGAGGTCCCGGACCACGTGCAGGTTGTGGACGATCTGCTTGCGCACGTAGACCGGGGGGCCGTAGGTGGCCAGGGCGACCTCGACGATGTCGATGGCCCGCTCCACGCCGGCGCAGTAGCCGCGGGGGGCGGCCAGCAGGACCCGGCGGGGGGCGTCGAA